>CAZPXJ010000039.1:0-20424 GCA_964590855.1 uncultured archaeon | reverse complement strand
TCATAATAACGTATTTCTCTACAATACAATAGCCAACAATACTTGGGAAGGAATGTACATCTCGACTTCAATGCTAGCTACAATAGCGAATAATTCTATTGAGACAAATGGTCTGGGTTCATCAGCTCGGGGTATTTACTTCTCAAATAGTCCTAATGGGTTTGTAGCCTATAATAATCTAATAAAAAATGACGGATATG
This sequence comes from uncultured archaeon, assembly GCA_964590855.1. Classification (GTDB taxonomy): domain Archaea; phylum Asgardarchaeota; class Heimdallarchaeia; order Heimdallarchaeales; family Heimdallarchaeaceae; genus UBA460. The sequence continues at coordinate 20,224 of CAZPXJ010000039.1, read as the reverse complement.
GTATAACAGTTGATCATGTCTCAAGCAGTCTAATTATTCATCATAATAACTTCATTCAGAATAACCAAGGTGGAGTACAAGCGGAAGAAGACTTTATTCTCGGACACATTAATGCAACTTGGTATGATGTAGGAAGATTAGAAGGTAATTATTATGATGACTATATAGGTTCAGGCAACTATAATATAGCAGGTACTTGTGCCAATTATGATCCATATCCTCTGGGTGCTATGGTTCCGATTACAGGAATAATTCCAGAGTATCCTTTGAATCTAATAGGACTTATTCTAGCTCTATCCCTACTTAGTTTTTCAATAATTTTGATAAAGAGAAAATAACTCATTTTCTCTATTTCTTTTCTTTTGTTATTTGTTCTCCCAGTAAAAAGGATCTCCTATCCCTATATACCAATAACAATATCCACCAACAGGGTACTTGTTTATAGCATTTTCTTTTTCTTGAGTTGCTATGTAATCTTGAAAAACAGCAAACCAAGTGATTTCACTCTCATCTGCATAAGTAAAGTATAGTTCCTTAGAATCAGAGTATCTGTCTGGTTCTATACCATAAGTATCTGCTAAATTCATGAAGTAGTCATATCCAGCTGATGAAGCACGTTCTCCATTATCTGGCCAATTGTAACCATAAAGTGGAATGCCACAATAGATTTTTTCGTAAGAAATGGTTTTTGTTGCATAATTCAAAACTCTCTTTATCCAGCTTATAGGAGATATCTGACCTGGACTACTACCATCATAGGAGTAATCATAGGTCATTATCATAACATAATCACAGATTTCCCCAATAACTTCATAATTGAAAGCTCCTCCCCATCCTGTTGTCCAATCTGCTTGTTTAGCGGGAACATCTATAGAAAGAATATAATGAGATTCTAGATTATCCCGAACATTTCTCAAAAACTGTTCGAACACTTCTCTATCTTCTGATGGGACTCCTTCAAAATCAAGGTTAATTCCAGTACAATTATAAAGATTCAACAAATAATTTGCTGAAGTAATGAAATTGGTAACACTTGTATCATTATTGATTATATCTGAAATCAACTCCGAGCTGAAATTCTCTGCATAATTAGAAACAAGAGGATGGATTTCAATACCTTTTGTTCTGCAGAAATCAAACACTTCATTCGGAGACACATCTAGATACCAATGCTCATCTGTCATTGTACCATTAGGTAAAACGCTCCACCAAGAAGGCGATATCATATCGATTTCATCAGCTGATTCAATTAATCTCTCATACGATGCATTATTCCATGCACTGAACCAGTAGAAGTTTTTCTTTGTTGGAAATTCAACATTGAAGTAAGGGTTGAAATAAAAATACAAACCTACTCCTGTACCAATCATACCAATCATCAAAAATCCAGCTATAATTTTGATATAGATAGACTTCACGCTTCACCTCCCTTTTCCTCCTATTTGAAGTTAATCCCTCAATATACTAAAGATTTATTACTCCTTGTACAAAGAAAATCTTACTATGAATTCAGTAGAAAAATTGTGCGAGAAATACGCTATTGAAAATGCTTTAGAACATGGTGAAGCAGCAGTAGGCCCAGTTATGGGACTTATACTTAAAGCTAATCCAGAAATGAAAAAAGATGCTAAACGCATCAAAGAAATAGTTGAAAATATTGTTGCTAATATCAACTCTCTAAGTTCCGAAGAAATACAACAGCTCGCACAGCAAAAGTATCCTGAGATTTTACAAGAAAAGGAAAGTGAAACTCAGGAAGGTACTGACTTCATTAGAACCATAATCGAAGAGCATATGGAATCTGGTAGATTCAGTGGTCGAGTTCATACAAGATTTCCACCTGAACCCAATGGTTGGCTACATATTGGACATGCCTATTCTATAAACTGGAATTATAGTATTGCTCAAGAATATAATGGTAAATTCAACTTACGATTTGATGATACAAACCCAGTTACTGAAGAAGAGGCATTCGTTCAAGCTATTATTGAGGATGTTAAATGGTTAGGTGCAGACTTTGAAGATCGGTTGTTCTTTGCTTCTGATTATTTTGATCAATTGTATGAATATGCAATTCAACTAGTTAAGAAAGGATTAGCCTTTGTTGATGATTCAAGTGTAGAAGAAATAAGAGAAATGAGAGGTACTCTCACCGAACCTGGTGTAAACAGTCCTTTTAGAGATAGAACTATAGAAGAAAACCTTGATCTTTTCCAAAGAATGAAGGCTGGAGAATTTCCTAATGGAGGTAAGGTCCTCAGAGCAAAGATAGATATGACTCATCCTAATTTGCTAATGAGAGATCCAATCATCTACAGAATTGTTCATGCACCCCATCATAACACAGGAGATAAATGGTGCATCTATCCAATGTATGATTGGGCTCATGGGCTAGAAGATTCAATTGAAGGTATAACTCATTCTCTTTGTTCAATAGAATTTGAAATTCATCGACCTCTTTATGATTGGTATATAGACCAGCTGGAAGATGAAGAAGGAAATCCCATATTTCATTCTCAGCAAATTGAGTGGGCAAAATTGAATGTCACTTACATGGTGCTTAGTAAAAGAAGGATGATAAGAGTAGTTAAAGAGAAATATGTTAATGGATGGGATGATCCTAGAATGCTAACTGTAGCTGGTATGAGACGAAGAGGAATCTCTCCAGAAGCCATTCGGGAATTCGCTTTGAGTGTAGGTGTTTCTAAGAGAGAGAAACTAATAGATATGTCTACGTTTGAATACTTCATCCGTGATGATTTAGACACAAGATGCCCACGAGTTATGTGCGCACTTAACCCTCTAAAGGTAGTAATAACTAACTATACCGAAGATAATGTGGAAGAGATAACTATCCCCAATCATCCAACAAATGAGAAAATGGGAACTCGAAAAGTTAACTTCTCAAAAACGCTCTACATTGAGCGAGAAGATTTCATGGAAGACCCTCCTGAAGACTACTATCGTCTAGCACCAGGAAAAGAAGTTAGGTTGAAATATGCTTACTTCATAACATGCGAGAAAGTTATCAAAGACGATAAATCAGGTGAAATCAAGGAGATTCATTGTATCTATGATCCAGAAACACAAGGTGGCGATGCACCCGATGGAAGAAAAGTTAGTGGAACTATACATTGGATATCAGCTGAACACAGTATTGAGGCCGAAGTAAGGTTATATGATAGATTATATTCAAAAGAGAATCCTATGGATACAGAAGAAGGACAAGATTTTACAGATTTCATAAATCCAGATTCACTCAAGGTGATCAAATCTTATGTGGAACCCTTCTTAAAAGAAGTTGAACCTGGTTCAAGATTCCAATTCGAGAGAAATGGTTATTTTGTAGTTGATTTAGAAGATTCTACTAAAGAAAATCTTGTCTTCAATAGGATTATAACTTTAAGAGATTCATGGGGAAAGAAATAAGCCTCGCTTTAGAAAAATTTAAAATCAAATCAAGAAATGAAAGGTTGTCAAGGTAACTTGTCAACTTCTAGTCCCATGGTGTAGCCTGGAAACACTCCGGACTTTGAATCCGGTACCGGGAGTTCAAATCTCCCTGGGACTACCAACTTTTTTTACTGATTCAACATGATCTGTGCTTAGAGCAATTACCTTTGTTTTATCCAACCCCGCAGCTCTGTGGTTAGACTCTGCAGAAGATTCGTTGATTCTAACTCTTAACATATCTTGGAAAGTTTTCCGAGTAGGATATCGCATAATTGCAAAAGTTTCCCAATTCTCATCAAGTTCTCCTAGAATTGGTGATTTTACCTTTCCCATTAACTGGATACAACCTCCCAATTTTGCAACTATTCTAATAACTTTCAAACTATATCGATTATATGCTTCTTTCCCACTTACGTCTGTTTTGGTTTTCTGAGTCTCATCACTTGAATAATTGGCATGTTCTTTATACTTCAGGAAATTTAGCATATCTATAGGGCGATCTACATTTTTACTCATTAATTGTGCAAGTTGATTCTTTGTTGGATGTATGGGGCTGTTGAGCACTGTATCATCAACATCTTCCGTAAGAGTAAAAATAGCTGGTAACTTGGCTAATACCTTCTTCATCATGAATTGAAGAAGTTTAATTTTCAGTGAGGAAACAAGTTTTACAGAAATCACTTTTACATCTTTTAAATTGGCAGATTTTAAGCTATTAATGGTGTTTTGTAATCTTTCTGGGTTTGTAAATTTGATAATAAAGATATTATCCCACTCTTCTTCCCCCTGTCCAATTATCTTAAAACCATCACATCCTCTCCAGAGCATTTTACCATCCAAAATAAAGGATACACTATCTTTTACATCCTCTTTGAATTTAACCATTATAAGACAGAAATCTCTCATTGTTTTGGTTCTTATAATCTAGCTATAAAAGTTTGATTTATTTGAGTATACTTTGCATCTTTTTCACAAATTCCTCAAATTCACCTTCTTGATAGACTGAAGGTTCTAATCTGTTGTAATCTATAGGTTGTCCAGGAAACGGATCATCTAGATATCTAGGAAATAAATGTATATGTAAGTGTGGTACAGTATTTCCATGAATTTCATAATTTATTTTGATAGCTTTGGTTACTTCTTTTAGTGCTTTTGCAGCTGTTTGTGCTTCTTTCATAAATGCAAGTAGAATCTCATCATCTAACTCAAATAACTCTACAGCGTGTGGTTTGAGTAACAGATAACATGTCCCTTTCAAACAAACTCTTGGATGTGCACATAACCAAGATGTGGGAAATTCCTTAATTTCAATATCATCTTCAGGAGCAGGTAAATTTCTACAAACAGGACAATTCTCTTCTTTCGAGTAAAATAACCATTTATCATAATTTATATGAAAACTCATAGATGGATCACAATGTAATTCAGCTAAGTAGAATTAATAATATTTCTATTTTCAGAACAAACCCAATGTCCTATCACCAAGGCATCTCATTACCTTGCCAATCAAAGAATTTTCCTGTTTCTTCTATTTTTAGAGATTTAATGAGTTTGATCATTCCACTTATTGATTCTTCTGGAACTAGTGGTGCATTTACAGTTAATTCCATGGTTGTTTTAACCCAACCAGGATGAAGCGAAATTACGATGATATTGAATTCTTCAAGGTCAACTGAGAGTGCTTTTGTAACCATATTCAAAGCCGCTTTACTTGAAGCATAACTATATCCTCCCCTTTTGCTGGTTCTTCTAGTGATGCAACCACTAGTGGATGAAATATTGATGATTTTGGCTTTGTTTCCTGCTTTTAATAAAGGTAGAAATTTCTCCACCATCATCAAAGGTGCGACAGTATTTACTTGGAATATTTTTCCAAAATCCTCTTTCTCCAGTTTACCTAATTCATCACAGTATTTTTCACCTCCAAATCGTATTCCTGCATTGTTGATGAGAATATCAATTTGATTAGTCATCTTGGAGATTTCTTCAAAAGATGCATTTCTAGATTCCTGATTTGCTACATCTAGATTAATAAGAAGCAACTTATCTTGATATTCAGATTTGAGCTCCTTCAAATCAGAATACTTCTCTGGATTTCTATTACATGCAAAGACTCTGTTACCTTTCTTCAAATATTGTCTTACAAATTCTAATCCTAAACCCCTACTAGCTCCGGTTACAAGTATATCTTTCATTATAATCTGTCTTCCAGTTACCAAGGTATCACGTTACCTTCTCGATCTAAGAATTTTCCCGATGCTGAAATATCTCTTGTGTCTACTAAGCTTATGATTTGAGATATGGGCTCTTCAATTTCAAGTGGTGCTTCTTCTCCTCCCATATCAGTTTTAATCCAGCCAGGATGGATAGACAATGCAATTATTCCTTTTTCTTTAAGATCGTATGATAGAATCTTAGTTATCATGTTAAGAGCAGCTTTGCTTGCAGCATAACTGTATTTACCACCACTATTTCTTTGAGTTATGGATCCATTTTGAGAGGAAATATTCACAATCTTGGGGCTGGAACCCTTTTCAAGCAAAGGTAAGAATCTTTCTGTTACTAATAATGGAGAAATAGCATTTATTTGAAAGACCTTACTGAAATCTTCTTTATAAATCTCACCAAAAGTTGAAGATTGTTGTTCATCACCTGATATGATTCCAGCGTTATTAATTAGAATATCAAGAGACTCAGTATTTCTTGAAATCTTTTCAAACACTGTTTTTCTTGCTTTTTCATCTGAAACATCAAGTTTGATAATCTGTAAATTGTCTCTATAAGCGTCTTTGAGCTTTTGCAGTAAAGTTGCCTTTTCTGGATTTCTACAACTAGCATAAACTTTCTCTCCTCTTTTAAGATATTGTTTAGCAAATTCTAATCCTAACCCTCTACTTGCACCAGTAATGAATACTTGTTTCATAGTGAATAATTAATTCATATCCTTATATCAATTTCTCGTTAATTAAGGATACGACCAAAACTTTTAATTTACAATTAATCAAACTCTCTCCAAGATAAAATGAAGACCCGTAGTCTAGTGGAAGGATACGGGACTCTGGATCCTGAGACAGGCGTTCAAATCGCCTCGGGTCTACCATTTTCAACATTTTAAGCATTGAAGGTTTTGGTGCAAAGTTTTTTCTTGGCAATTATTACATAACTCAATTTTGAGAGTATTTAACCTTAGTTCACTTATCTTTAAATCGAGGTCTTCCGCTGTCTCATATTCAATAAGAATGATGTGAGTGCTTCCTTCAACCATTCTCGAAAGAGGTTTGTTTTTCTTATTTAAAAGGCAAATAACAGGAATGTCATGTATATAGGCATACATGATTTCCATTCCTACTCCGTGTGAAGGTTCGTTAACATCAGCTATGATTTTACTCGATTGTTCAAGCCAATTCATATCCCTTTTAAAAATGACCTTTGAAGGAGCATCATCCATTTTTCCTGGAACAAAAGGATGATAGTTCTGTTTTTCTACATAGTCAATTAAGAAATCTAGAAGGGAAAAATCGAGTTGTTGAGCTTTAATCATAGAACAAGCTATGTACACATTCTTACTATTTCTATTCATTAAATAAGAAAAATAAAAGAAAATTAAAAATATTCTGCTTACTCAACAATTTCTTGGTCAGCCATATTTTTTAGCGCAATTAATGCTTTTAGCGCTATTGTGGTTTCCTCGATATTTGATCCCCATAATCCTTCTTTATCTTGAACAGCTGCTAAGTAGAGTGCTGCTCTCTTCAACGATAAAGAATCAGCTGATTCACTTGGGATAAGAGCTAGAATAACTTGTCCTGTTGTACCAATATTTCCTGCCCAAGCTCCCTCTAAGAACTGTGTTCCTATTACTGCTTGGATAAATTGCTGTCTTCTTGTTGGAGCTCTTCTCATATCATGTAATGCCAACATCAGTCTGGCAAACATCTCAATAGGTGTTTTTCCGGTTTGAGAGGTAGAAAATCTTGCATATCCCCTTTTAATTACAATATCGATTGCTGCAATGAAGAGATTAGCCATCCTATCAAGTAATTTAATGTTACCTGTTATATCCCCAACATAGCTCATCATAATATGTAATGGAGTTGTTCTTGAACGCAAATTGGGAGTGAATCTATTGAGTTTGTTTATGAAATCCCATTCTGTTTCTTCGATAGTGGAATTGTAGAATTCTTCTATTTCAGCTATTCTAGTGTCGAAAATGGTTGGATTATACAAACTCAATACATAAAGAATAAAGTAACGCTCATAAGAGATATCAACAGTTTCTGCAGTATCAACAATAGCATTTAAACTCTCGATAGATTTACCAAGTTTTACAGTTTGTTTGCCTTCCTCGGTTGTAATAATCCATTCTGTATCTTCATTATAACTAAGTTTGTTAAATAACTCAAGAACACATGCTGTTTCATAAGTTGGACTAAGCTCCCCCCAAAGACCATCTTCAGTGACTCTCCTCTTTAATGCGTTTAACCCTTTTGTGATAGATTTGTCAAGATTTAAATCTGAGAGCTTTTTGTTTTCCAAGTTTTTTTCTAAAACTGAAAACTGATATTCCAAACCAAAGGAATCAGATCTATCAGCTCTTGGTATCGAGAATAGGAAATAAGCTATTTCAATTACATTGAGAAGGAAAAATAGAACAATTAACGCTATTGTTTGCGGATGTATTTTCCCGGTTTCAAGTGTATATAATCCTGGAATTGCTGCATAAAGAACTATAACCACCAATGACAGAATCGCCATAACGGTGAGGACCTTGTTCGAATTTTCACCAAAGATGTCCATATTATAATGATTCTCAATGTAACTCAAGATAAGAACTATTTCAAAAAGCAATCCTATTGGAAAGAAAATATACTTTCCTGTTGAACCTATAGGTGCATAAGCTATTGCAAAAATATACACCAAAGTAATAGCAAATATTTTGAAACTAAAGACAATAGTCTCAATCATTCTTCTGAACCCAATTTGCTGACCAAACTTTAGTACCCTCGAATAAATCTTGTATGTCTCTTGAGTCATGAGTCACATTTGTCGTTTCTGGACTTATATATCTTGCGCAAGTTATCATTTCTGTGTCGGTTACCCTAAACAATCAAACTTGCAGGATGACTCATGACATCCACTGTCCCGTAAGAAAAATCCATCGGGAATACTTTGCGTCCAATATTGCCTGCTGCGTTGAGGTCAGCATTTAACAAGACTCCTTCCTCACTTTTGAATAGATCACGCTTAATTCTTCTACCAGCATACTTTTTGTGTTTCCCAAGTTTCTCATTATCTAAAAAGAACACTTAGAAGTATATAAGCCTCTGAAATTCTCAAGAAAAATAGAGTTTTAGAGTTTTACCTATGCTAAAACTAGAGCTAAGATGATGATTATTAAGCAAATAGTTGTGATTCCACCCATTATCCAAATCCACTCTTTGAAAATATTTCCAGCTTCTTCAGGTTTTTCTCTCTTCTTCATACGAAGAGCTGCAGCTATTCCTCCAACTGTAAGAGGGTAAAGTACAAAAATAATATTTATGACATTGAATTTTGAACTGATGAATACTGATATCATTGAGATTAAGAAAAGTACTGTACCTACAAGAGAGATTAAATCTAAAATCTTATCTCCGAAATCTATTTTACCATATTCACCTTTTGCAGATGAGATGGTTTTTCCGATATTTTCTCTGATACTCATGGAAATTCACACTTTGTGGCTCTCGACTTAAAGACGAATAATCTATTTATAAAAGTATTCTTTAATGTTGTCAATTAAAATGATTGTGAATCAGTTTGAAGGATGTCTGAAAGTAAGATATTACTGGAGTTTTTAAAGGAAAATATAGAAAAATAAACGATGATAAAAGTACTGCGTGTCGAATGTACCTGCATGATAAGACTCATCATAAAGATTGTTTTCAAATAAAGAAAGTGAAAGAGAATCTTACTCTAGCTTATCAATCTTTACTCCAGCTGAAGTTTTGAGATTTTCAAACATTTTGAGACCTTTAGTTACAGAACCAATCACAGCCATCTTCAAATCAAATCTTTGATCTGCTAGCAAAACAATAATTGCTTTAGTTTGTGATTCGTAAGCAATTTCTCCTTTCTTGCCTATCTCTTTTGGTTTTTCGATTGCATAAAGAACAGGAGTAGGTATAACAAACATATCTCCTCGTTTAAGTCCTCGAGAAGTGATAGGTAAATTGCGATTGATAAGTTCAGTTAGATGAGGACCTTTGATTCTGATAAGTTCTCCTTCAGCATCTCCCATTCCAGGAATGGTAAATTTAATTTTATAAACGTCTCCAATCATTCTATTTCTCGTGATTCTTATCCCCTATTTATAGTGTTTGTTCGGTATTCCATCATAAGCCAACATATATTAGTGCAAAAACTATACTATATTGTAGACATTTCTAAAACTCATAGGAGATTATCAATCTTGAGCCGCTATATTACACCTAAAGTCGAAGTCAAAGATCTTCTTCTTGTCTCTGAAGAAGAATCTGATATAAAATGTGGTAAGTGTAACAAACCAATGCAGTTCACTATATACTATAAAGATAAAGAATCATATGATTTCTTAGTATGCAAAGATTGTGACATTTACATGCAGAGAATTATTGATGAGGATTTTTAATTTTCCATTAATCTTGTATCTATCAAAAGCAAAGTTAAAAAAGACTTGTTAAATTTTAACAAAATTATAGCTCCATAGTCTAGTGGTCAATGATACAGTGATGATCTCGCTGGGACGGATGTTCGAATCATCCTGGAGCTACCATTTCTATTTTAAATCAGTACATATGCGATATCTTTATTAATTCTTTTTTAAACTTAAAATTACCCTAAATGGAGGTGTCTAGACAAAATGAATGCTGTTACAAAAACAAAAATTAAACCGTTGATTTGCTTCATCTTTGCTACTATGACATCTTCGGATAGACCATAAAGTCAATCTACTTTTACCGATTCTTCTTTAGCTATTCTTTATTCGATGGTTTTCTTTTGTCTTGACTCTCTATGTGGAAGTGATAAAAAGTGTTGAACAAAGAATATTTAGAAAGACGAGATGGAGATGGTATCCTAGAGATATCCACTACTGAATCAATAGCGGAGGCTATCGAAAATGGTCTCATTACCGAAGCTCATCAAGTAATTGGTCAAGGAAAAGAAGCCTTTGTTTGCTGGGGTACAGATAATATGAATAGATCCGTTGCTGTAAAAACATACAAGCTTTACAAAACTGCACATAGGGATGTCATACATGGTACTTACCGTACTAGTCCTTATCTTATAATCTCGCAGTTTGCTAAATTGGAATACTACAAGAATCTAGATTTGTATCAAGCAAAATTACCTGTACCAGAACCATACAAATATGCAGGTTTTAGCTATGCTATGGAACTTATAGGGGATGAAAAAGGTCCTGCTCCTTTACTAAGAGATTTGAGTAAGAGTTTTTTCGATGAGCCAGCAGATATTTTGGAAGAATGTATAGATATCTTGTATGATATGTTTCAAGCTCATTTTGTTCATGGAGATTTCAGTGAACATAATTTGCTTTGGTATGACGAAAAAATACATGTTATCGACTTTCTCCAAGCAAAGAGTTTTGCATTGAAAGATGCTGTACCGTATGGATCTCCTCTGATTCCTCTATCAAGAGCATACAGGATTCTCAGAAAGGATTTAAGTTCCATCTTACCATTTTTCAAAAGATTATTCCGATTAGAGGTTGATTACAACGAGGTTTTGGAATATATCTTAGGTGATTTGAAAGAAAAAGTCGATAGAGAACTCGAACTAAATATAGAAACTAGTTCGTAAACTCTCTTTTTTTTTGTTTACAATTCTTTGATTACTTTGAGTATACTTAATCCATACCCATCGTCTTGTTTAGTAAGAATCGATTCTATACGTTCGATTTCTTCAGTAGATTCTTCTTTTGAAAATATATCAGATTTGATTTGGAATTTGATTTTCATCATATCTGCCCATACAGCTAGACTCTCTTTTTGTGGTTCTTCTAAAGCTATTTTAGTCAATTCTTCTAGAGTTTTTATCGAACTAGATACATCTCCCTTGATGAATTCACTTACTCCAACTAACCACATGGCCCAGAGCATAGGGACTTTTTCACCAATATCTTTTCTTAGTTCTAAATCTTTAACCGCAGCCTGATATCCAGGTTCTATTAGTTTGCCATCAACACCTTCGTCCATGTTTGGAAAACAGAATGAGGCTATATTGTGATTTAGAATCCCTGCTGTAAGTTTAGCGTTTTTATCAAGAGCATACTTAATCGCTAAATCAGAATAAACTAAAATTTCCTCCATAGTTGTAATTTGCCTACCTAATGGAGGCCATCCTCCACCCAATTCTTTTAGTTGAATCTGAACATCAATAATTGTCTTCAAAATCTCTTTCTCGTCATCTAGTAGGTTAGTAATGTAAGGAATAATATCATTAGTTTTGCTAGTTTTGTACATCTCAAGGAATTTTTCTGCAATATCCTTAGCATCCATATTAATCAAGGATAAGATTCTGAAAGAAGTACTTATAGTTTAGGTAAAAAAAGTTTCTAACCTAAAGCAAAGTGATAAATTAGGAATAGTATATTTCCAACAAAGATATTGATGATATAACCAAACAATAAAAATACTATTCCAGGAGGTAAAACTTTCACCCAAATCTGTTTTCGTCCTGTTGCTTTGATATCTTCTTCTACTACTTTCTTGAATTCTTCTTCTTCCTCAACTTCTACAACTTGCATAAAATGTTTGATGTTCCATTTCTCACTCTTCTTATCATACTCCTCGGAGTATACGATGTCATGTCGGTTAACAGCTTTTTCTGTAGAAATCAGATATCCCGAAATCATCATTAAAATTTTACTTGCAAAGTTTGCATTAGAATTTTCAAATAGTTTCTTACCTCTTGTTTTGAGAAAAACGTTATAGAACAATAGAGGTAAGGGGTAGAAAACCACCATCACAAGTAACCAGTTAAAGAAAGTATTGAACACAGGAGGAATAAAATTGTAAACACCTTGTGTTAGAAATTCAAACTCGAAGATATAGATTGGAGTGTTGAATGATAATGCCATGATAGCTTTAGCATCTGCTCCTCCCATAACTCCAGTATAGTACAACAATACCCCTAACACAATACCTACTCCAACATTCACACCAAACATGATTCCAGTTTTTCTAGAATCTTCAGCATATATTATCAGGAAAATTGATGTTATAGCTCCTGTAGCTGCCATAACTATCCAAGGGATATCTGAAACTTCTCTTTTAATTAAATCCATTACTGCCCCAAAAACTAAACACAGAATAACAACTGCTACTTGGATATAGAACATTGTCTGAAATACAACAATTGAAGGCGTTACCATTTGAATACAATTTTTTAGTCCTAGAAGTATTATATTACTTTTTTCGTGTTGGTAGCAGATTGGAAAAGTTGAAATAAAATTAATATTCATGAAAATCGATAGGATGATTATTGATGTCAGAATTTAATTTTGAAATACTTCCAACTGATTCATATACAGAACTCTCTAAACGATTGAATAATAATGTTGGAGAAAAAATGATTCTCTTAGTAGGTAATTGCACTGCTGTTTTTGATGGGAGAATAAAATCAACACTGGATCGTGGAGATAGGCTATTAATAATAAAAAGAGATCTTTCAATAATTATGCATGGACCTTTGGGTGTTAAACCATTAAATTGGCAGAAACCTAAGGCAGGACCTATACATTTCAGAGCAACTCAAGAATCTTTAGAAATGATAACACAACGAATAAAAACAGATGAGATTCTCTCTATCGATTTCACAAATCTTTCATTCGTCTCTTTATGGCATGCCTCTGATAAATCTGAGATGGTTATATACGGTAGTGAAAGTGATTTAGTTCAGCATTTGGTTTCTAACCCAAACTTGATAGAAGAAGGTTTCCAGGTTTTAAGAACAGAATATAGTACAGATGTCGGACCAGTTGATATTAGAGGGATAGGAAGCTCAGGAGAAACAATTGTAGAAGTAAAGAAACGTAAAGCTACCCCTGCTGATGCTCATCAATTAAAAAGATACATTGAGTATTTTGAAGAGAAAGAGGAAAAGGATGTGGTGGGGGTATTGGTAGCTCCAGATTTCCCAGAAAAAGTACTCCAGTATCTTGAAGAACATAATCTTATTTCTAAGAAAATTCCTTGGGATGAAATCTTTCCTACATTAAAGAGACCAAAGAGTGCACTATTGGAAGAATTTTTTGGAGAAAAAAAAGAAATTAAATGAATTTATTATTAGAATTGACCGCATGGTTCTTCAGGCATTACTAACCACATAATAATATAAGCCCAGAAAGTTACTGAACCTGTTATTAAGAAGCTTATGAGTGTTAGTGCTCTAACCAAACTTACGTCCATATCAAAATATTTTGCTGCACCTGAACAGACCCCACCTATTGATTTGTTATCTGAACAACGAACAAATCTTCTGGGACCTGCTGCAACAACTGGTTGTTGAACAGGAGCTTTTCCTATATTTCGTCCACATTTTCCACAAAACGCAGCATTTGCTGGGTTTTCAGTTCCACATTGGGGGCAAATCATATTTATCAAGTACTCCTTAACATTCCCCTTTTTAAAATGTATGCATTCAAGGGGTGTAGCTACATACAAACCGCTTTCCCAGAATAATTTATATATTACTAATATCTCAAACAGAACATTATGGTGAAAGAATTCTTTGTTGTAGTAAATCCAAATGCTCAAACTGGCCATCTTGGGAAGAAAATGGATAAGATTCTCAAATTGACTGAGGAATATCTAGGAAAATTTGAATATGCTGTAACTGAAGGAGCTAGACATGAGAAAGTAGTAACTCAGAAAGCTATAGATGATGGCTATAAAACAGTAGTAGCTTTGGGCGGAGATGGAACAGCTACTAATATGGGTGATGTAGTTGTTAATCATCCAGATGTAACCCTTGGTCTCATTTCAGCTGGAACCATGTGTGATTGGCATCAAACAAATTCTATACCCTATGATATAGAAAAGAGTCTTGCTATACTTGCTGAAGGTTATAGCGAAAAATTCGCAGCAATAAAGTGTGAAGCTGACGAAGTAGCTTATGCATTTGATATGACTGAAGGAGGGTTTACAGGAAAAGCTTCAGCAGCTGCTCATCATGAAATGAAATGGGTGAAGTGGTCAGCTATAAAGTACAATTATCTAGCTGTCAAATACATATTAAAATTCAAAAACGTTCCTTGTACAATCACTATAGATGATCGAGAACCTGTCGAAGTTGAAAAGTTAACTAATTTCTTTGTTTCTTTAGCAGATGAAATTGTAGGTTTCAATGTTCTTCCTGGTAACACCGTTTTTAGCAAAAAGAACAAAGATTTAGGAATTTGTATTCTTCATGGTAAGAAAGGACTGGGCAGAATTAATATGCTTCTGAAGGCAACATCAGCAAAACACTTAGGACTTAAAGGCGTATGGTTTACTCGAGGTAGAAAATTCGTAATCGAATCTCATGGGGAACCTCTTTGTTGTTCAACTGAAGGTGAAATTTACAATGAGTATAGCCCGATAATTACAGCTGAAAGGATTGACGATGCACTTAGTCTTATTGTTCCAAAAGAACGCGAATATAAAGCAGAATATGATGAATCTTACTTCGACATGAAATACGAGGATTCCTTCAAAAAACGAGATAGAAGAGTATTTTCAATTCCTAAAAACTAAACTCTTTTTTGTTGCCTCTTGGTTGAAAAAAGATTTAAAAGCGTGGTCACCTTATAGTGACTAACCTCTACTAAATCAACGGAGACAAAACGACATGTCAGAAGAGAATAAAAAGAACGCAATCTACATCGGTAAAAAAGGTACTATGAATTACTGCTTAGTCGTTGTTACAATCTTCAATAAGGGAGAAGAGGACTGTACAATACGAGCAAGAGGAAGGTCTATTTCTAAAGCAGTTGATGTTGCTGAAATCACTGTGAGAAGATTTTTACCTGAAATAATTGAAATAGCTGATGTCGTCATCGGTTCTGAAGAACTTCAAAGTGATGATGGACAGACCAAAACCGTTTCTACAATCGATATAGTACTAAAACGTAAGTAAAGAAAAAACAATTATCAAAAATTGAGGTTGTTTTAGCTTATTTCTTTTTGTAAATTGAATTAATGAAACACTCTATTAATCACTTCATCTAATTTAGGATCTTCTGAACTTCCGTCGAAAGCTATCACTTTGTTAATGCAGATAATTCTACTGCAGTAAGCCTTGAGTATTTCATGATTATGCCCCACAGTTACTATGGTTATTTCATGTGTGTGATTAAGATAATCAAGAAGTTCCATCACTTCCTCTGTCATATGAATGTCTAAAGCACTAGTGAATTCGTCAAGAAGCAGGACATCGGCTTCAGATGCTAGAGCTTGAGCGATCAAAACTCTTTGTTGTTGACCCCCGCTTAGATGACCAATGGGTCTCTCTGCCATGTGATCCATTTCAACTAATCTCAAAGCATCCATAGCTTTTTCTTTATCTTCTTTTTTCAAAGGTTTAGCTAATCCAGCTTTTGCATATCTTCCCATCTCAACAACATCTATCACTCTTGCAGGAAAATTACGATCAATTTCAGAGATTTGAGGAACATAAGCTAAACGATAACGTAGTTCTTTGGGTATATTATCATCAATTTTCCCTCCAAAGAGTGCGAGAGCTCCAGCAACAGGTTTCAATAATCCGATCATAGTCTTCAATAGAGTAGTTTTTCCTGAACCATTAGGACCGCATATACCAACAAAATCTCCTCGATTGATATCTAAGTTTATCTCATAGAGTGCCGCAAAATTTCCATAAGCAACACTTATGTCTTTCATACAGATTACAATTTCCTCTGATGTCAATGTTTCTTCTCTCCAATTTCATGTTTATGCTTGGATGGCTTCTTCGATTGAGAAAGAGCTGTCTTGTAGATGATTAATCCTTTTTCATCATGTTTGTGAGGAATTTCTTTAGCTATACAATTCTCTTCTATACAATACTTCCTTCCATCTATTGTTTTTGAGCAGAATTCACAATCTTCAACAACATGACCAGAACCCGACTTTCTTCTTTTAGGAGAAGCAAAAAATGAAACTATGAAAATCAGTGTAGCAAGAGCTACTATGGCACTTCCAGAAGGGATGTCAAGTATAAAGGAGAAAAAGATGCCAAAAATAGCGGAAAATATCCCAAATAATGTTGCGAGTATTATCATCTTGTTAAGTTTAAAGGTCCATTGATAAGCTGCAGCTGCAGGAGTTATAATCATCGCAAAGACAAGGATTGCGCCTATAGCTTCTAATGAGATGTTGATAGTAATAGCTACTAATACAAGGAATAAGTAGTTGAGGAACCTTACTGGAATTCCTGCAACCTTCGCCATCTCTGAATTGAAAGTGATTAGATAGAGTTCTTTCTTAAACGCGTAAATAATGATTAGCACTGTCAAGGCTAGAAAGATGAGTGTATAGAACGAAGCTTTAGTAACAGAAACAATATTTCCAAACAATATTGATTCTACCGATGTATTGTTTGTACCCTTGAAACCAATAAATAATATTGCAAGTGCCATGAAACTCGTGAAAACAACTCCTATGATGATTTCATCTTTCATGATTTTCTTTTCACTAACAGCTCCGACTCCAACAGCTGATAAAACTCCAAAAATCAAGATCATGATTATAGGTTCTACACCAATTAATAATGCCAAAGCTGCACCAGCAAATGCTGAATGTGCAATAGCTTCACCTAGAAAAACCATCCCTTTCAATAAAACGAAAACACCAATTAACCCTCCAATTAACCCTATTATGACCCCCGTAATAAGAGCTCTAATCATAAACCCACTTTGCAACGCTTCAAAAAATTCCGCTATAGTTGACATAATATCCCCTCGTGCTAATCTGCACATTCCTCCGATGAAGGAATTGGATTTCCACATGCACAAATATCAGGTAAACTGAATCTATCACCAAGCGAATTAATAAAATGACATGATACAACTGGAGCTAATGTTGTTGTCTCTTTTTGTGCCTCATTTGGTTCCATTCCTAATATTTCTATTAGAAAAGTTTCAATGATTCCATGGTGGCGATTGATGTGCTTCGCTCTTTCTCGGCCATAATCTGTTAATTCTATAGGACCATATCTGTTCCATTTGATTAGGTTTTTAGTTTCAAGAGCTTCTAATTGTGAATTCAATGTGGTGTGTTTGATATTCATCTCTTTGCTTAGATCTCCAGCTCTTATTGGCCTCAACCATCTATAAATAAACTCAAGAATCTTCTTTTCTTGATGAGAAATAGCTTCTGTGGAACTACTCATTCTCCTCAATATTTGAGAGACAATAATCTTTATAAATTTTCGGATTGACATAATATTTACGGAAGTTCGTAAATTTGTTGGGTGAAAGGTTTGTGTGTTAAAAGGAAAATAGTAGTAGTATTAATCTCATTGATTTTAGCGCTAAATTTAGGTGTAAATGGTAACATACAAACTGAGGAAACCAATAATATCAATCAGGCACCAACTGGAGTAATCAAAGTAGTTACTTCGATGTCTCTCCTTGCTGATTGGGCTTCAGAAATAGGTGGGGAGTTATTTTCACCAGTATCAATTGTTTCTGGTAATGAAGACCCTCACTCTTTTGATTTAGGTTCTACAGACTATGTAACAATTGGCGCTGCTGATCTGTTTCTGTATTTAGGATTTGAGAGTGTTGAACCTTGGGTAGAAAATGCATTAGATTCAGTTAATCCTGCTAATAGTGAAGCAATTGCATCAGAAGATATGATTGAAACTGATCCACTTACTGGAGATTTAAACCCTCACATTTGGATGAGTCCAATAATAGTTAAATCTCTAGTCGATAACATGACTGACGCTATAATTGCTGTTGATCCCTCCAATCAAGCTCAGTATGAACTTAACCGAGATTCATATCTATCTGAACTCGATGATTTAATTCTCGAACTTGAAACCACATACTATGATCTATTTAATGGAACTAAAATTATAGTTCATCATCCTTCTTTCCTATATCTACTTGATATTATTGGGATTGTAAGATCTGGTGTAATAGAAGAAGTAGAAGGAGTTGAACCATCAGCTTTTCATGTTCAGAAAATTATTGATAAAATGATTGAAGAGAATATTTCCCTGATAATAACCCAACCACAGATAGAAGAAGATCAAGTTATCCAAATAGCTAGAGATACAAAAGCTAAACTAGCAAAATTAACACCTTTACTGGGGATAGAAGGAGCTGAAACTTATATTAAGATGATTCTATTTAATATGAATGCCCTCCAGAATCCAGAAGATGTTCCTCCCTCTAATATGACAACTATCATGATTATTGTTGGTGCAAGTGTGTTAGGTGTTACACTAATTGCTTTTGTGTATTTAAGATTCATTAGAAAATAGTAAGGAAGATTGACAAGAATTATTAATCTCTACCTTTTCTTTATTTTATGAGTACTACATCTTCAATATCAAAAAAAGCAGTAATTTCAGGTGCTTCAAGTGGTATAGGGGAATCTTTTGCTTTAGAATTGGCGTCACAAGGTTATGATTTAGTTATTATTGCTAGACGTACAGAAAAACTTGAGATATTAGCAAATAAACTAAAAACAAGTTTCGGCACAAACTCTGAGATACTAGTAGCTGATTTATCTCAGAATAAAGAAATTGATACTTTAGCTAAAAGATTGGAGAAGATTGAGGGAATAGAAGTATTAGTGAATAGTGCAGGTTTCGGTTTATCTGGAAAATTTGCTGAAGTGGATTTGGAAACTCAACAGAAAATGATAACTGTTCACAATATTGCAAGTTTTTCTCTTACAAGAGCAATTCTTCCAGATATGATTAAAAGAGATAAAGGATCCGTAATCAATGTTTCCTCTATGAGTGGTCTAATGACAAAATTCGGCAATGTGGCTTATACAACTACCAAAGCTTTTCTCGTCGTTTTTTCAGAAGCACTTCAAGAAGAACTGAGAGGTACTAGTATCCAAATTCAAGCTTTATGTCCAGGGATGACTCATACGGAATTTCATGACGAAAAGAATCTACCTAATTTCGATAAGTCTTCTGTACCAAAGAATTTTTGGATGACATCTGAAGAAGTTGTGAGAAAATCATTGAAAGCTTTGAATAAGAAAAATACCGTTTATATCCCTGGTTTCTGGAATAAGTTTATTGTAAGAACAACTAACAATTTCTTAATAGGTGGTTTAACTCATTTCATTGTTTCCAAAGTATTAAGAAGAAAATAGAAAGAAAATTTGAAATTAGATAACCTGAACCCATCTAGGTTCGAATTCATTTTTTGCAAACTTGATTCTGACTAATTGTTGGATGCCTTCAGGATCATCTTTTCTTTGTGTTTCGACTACCATATCAACTATAGTATGAAGAGTATTTTCAGTTTGTCCATCAATAACTCCTGAATCAAGCATAAGTAATGCTGATTGATTTCTTTGTCTAATTCGAGCAGCAAGAGTCTGTAAGAAGTTTAACACTTGCATTGGTCTATTATACAGCATAAGTATAGCAATTTGATCAAAAACAATTCTCAATTTTGAAGAGTTCTTAGATAGCTCGTCAATAGTCACTGATAGAGTCAATAAATCACTTGCATGTTCCAAAAAGAAAGTATTTTTTGTTTTTTCTTCAGGGACTGATC
>CAZPXJ010000038.1:0-21243 GCA_964590855.1 uncultured archaeon | reverse complement strand
TACTTAAATCCTTCTTTTCCCTTAAGATGAGTGACTATTCTTCTTATAAGCTTGGTAAAATCGATCTTGAGACTGAGAAAGCTTTCCTTGCTTTTGTTGATACTCTCTCTGACCGTCCTATCTGGGTTCCTAAGTCTGTTGTTCATCCTGATTCTAAACTCATCAAACAATGGTTTATCGCCCCTAAAGAAAAAGACTTGAAGGATTTTATGCGACCCAAGAAACAAGCAGATTTAAACCAATTTGTCTAGAGTATAGTAACCGAGTTTTGGTTATAACTAGTATCGCAGCTAAGTGAGAATTGAAATATTATTTGTGACTAGTAGATAGTATTTTCATTATAATGTAATCGATTTTCTATTCACTGTCAAGAAGGTCTCTTCTTATATTCTCTTCTTTATCACATATACTTCAGAGTTCGGAAGGAAGAAGTAATCAAATAGATTGTAATTTCTAATAAGAGAATCTTCGTGCAGGCTTATTCTCAAATACGAGAATAAGATTCCTATTTTACTATTACTACATCATTAAAGGAGAGATACTTTTTATATTGAAATTTATTTGTTATAGATATGACCTCTCTAGAACCTAACAAAGAAAGAGTTAAACAAAGAAGAGAGGATGTTATGAAGAGAGCTTTGAGAGCACGGGATTTTCCAGAAGAAGAATTAACCAAAGAGATTTCCAATTTCATGAGATTTACTCTTTCATTAAGGAAAATCAAGATACAATGGGAATCAGATGGAGGTAAATAACGTGACTGTTGATCCTATTACTGAAAGCTTGAAACGATTGGTTAAGTACTTCGAAAAAAATAATATTCCATACGTTGTTGTAGGTGGGATCTCAGTATTTGTGCTAGGCAGATCAAGATTAACGATGGATATAGACATCATATTGGATCATACGAAATTAAGCCGAGAGAATTTTGTAAACTATTTGAAAGAAAATAACTTTGATGCATCTCTAAATGATTTTGAAGGTTTTGATGAAAAGACTCATTGTTCTTTCTTCTACAAGACTGGGATGTTCAGGATTGACATGAAGGGTATTTATAGTGATTTAGATCAAGAAAGTATTATCATGGCTATAATAGGAAATTATAATGGGATTAACCTCAAGATTAATCATCCCCTCAATCTTGTCCTGTTCAAACTTAAGTTTGGTTCAGAACAAGACTACGAAGACGCATTAGCTGTATATATTCGTCAGAAAGAGAAGATAAACCTAAATCTTCTCAAAGAAAAAGCAAAGAGAATGAACATAAGTTCTACTGTTGATTTGTTCCTTAAAGAAATCAAAGAATTTCTAGATAAACAGAAAAATAGTAGCTGAATTCTCCTCCAGGTAAATTCAAAGCTAAAATAGCTGTTGAAGAACTTTTAAACCTCCTTAAGAGGGAAGAACGATCTAAAATGATAGGATCCATATCTGATGCTCTTGGAGAAATAAGTAAAAAAAAGCAGTAATAACATTAATCAAAAAACTTGAAGAGGAGAGAAACAAACCAAAAATCAATATTTAACTTAATTTATTTGGAATCAAAAGATCTTTTCTTTATCATTATTTTGAAAATGGTTTTTCATAAATTTGAACTACCAAGAAGAACCACCATAGGAAATAATATTAATGTGGGTAAATATGTGGGTATAGAGATATTATGGGAACCGTAGAAATAGATGAAAGAGGAAGAATAACAATTCCTAAAGAAGAGAGAGAGCGTTTAGGATTAAAACCAGGTGAAAAACTGATGATTATTGAAAAAGACGGAGAGTTAATTATTCGCAAAATAATTACACCTGATGATTTCATTAACAATCTTAAGGGATGTATAACAAAAGAAGAAGGACAATTTGATCCTCTTGAATTAAAAGAAATTTGGGAAGGCAACAAATAATGTATGTTGTTGATAGTAACATCTGGGCATATTATTTTGATAAAACATTACCTGAACACGCACAAGTTGTTTCCTTTATGGATAAAATGATTAAGAAAAGGGAGATAGTTGTAACCAACATCATTCTATTAGAAGTGACACATTTCCTTTTTAAGAGACTTGGAGAAATTGAAGGATATAATAAATCGAAAATTTTTCAACTAGGTGATTTTCATCGACTAGATTTCACTTCAGATGATTTAGATGAACAATTAGCATTAATGAAGTCTTCATCTAAATCAGGATTAGGTGGAAGAGATATTTCAATTATCGTTTGTATGAACAAGAACAAGCTAACAAGAATTGTTACACACGATAAAGCATTTAAAAAACTAAAAGATATAGAAGCTATCGATCCTATCCTAAATACTTCAACTTTTTGATTTTAATGGTATTATCTCCCCTCTTGCTAAAAAAGCAGCGTAGTGTATAGCGATAGTAACATCTCCTTTCTTTAAGGAAGGATATTCAGCAAGTATTTCCTCTTCAGATAACCCTTCAGCTAGATTATCAAGAATTACAGAAAGCATTACTCTCGTACCCTTAATACACGCTTTTCCATGACATGTATCTATTTTTGATGCAATCTTCTCGATCAAAACATCTGACATTTTTTATCTCCACATAAATAAACAGCTACAGCATATATAAAATATTCAATCTTATGATAATTTTCCAAATTATTTATATTATTTTAATTGGAAATATCCTCGTTCTTAGAAGTAACTAGTACTTGGAGTATAATGAAAGAAGAAAATGTAGCTCTCACTAAGTAGAGATTCTAGTTGTAGCCTAACTGATGTTTGTGCAGATTCTTCCAAAGATAGGTTCATCCTCTTCTATTGTCATAACAACCAACTTTCTCTATAGGTTGACTAGAAATTTAGAATTAGAGAAAGTATTTTTATATAAACATATCATATAATTGATGAAGAATATGACAATAACTGAATCTAAGCTTAACAAAAGGACTGCTTCTCTTCTTAACCTGCTTCGTAAATATCACAAGGAGATTAAGAGACAATATCATGTCAGTTATTTAGGAATATTCGGTTCTTACATTAGAGATGAACAAACAGAATCAAGCGATTTAGACCTTTTAGTTGAATTCTCCGAAACTCCTAGTTTATTTCGATTTATACAACTTGAGAACTATCTAAGTGAACTATTGCAAGTAAAAGTAGACCTTGTTATGAAAAACGCTTTACGTCCAAATATAGGTAAAGAAATACTTAGGGAGGTCATTGAGGTTTGAGCTCAAAAAGAGTGTATATAGATTTTCTAAACGATATCTTGGAATCAATAGAAAAAATTGAATTGTTTACTGAAAATATGAATTTTGAACAATTCAAGAATGACGACAAAACAACTTATGCAGTTATCAGAGCATTTGAAATTATCGGAGAAGCAGCCAAAGAAATACCAACGGAAATAAGAGAGAAATATCCAAAGGTACCTTGGAAGGAAATGGGAAGTATGCGAGATAAGTTGATCCATGCTTACTTTGGAATAGATCTTGAAGTAGTTTGGAAAACAATTCATGAAGATATTTCTGCATTAAAAACTCTAATTACAGACATTATTGAAAAAGAGGCTAAAGAATAAAGAACACTATTTTTTCTTTAAATGTAGATTCTTCCTCAAGCGTTCTCAGAAATGGTTTATAACTCTTCTTCCTAATTGATAGAAAGACATATGTACTACTTGTCTTACTGTATATACATGACTTCAATTAGTGTCAGAGTGCCTGAGGAAATAAAGGAGAAAATGCAGGAATTAAAGCATATTAACTGGAGTGAAAGACTTAGAGAACTAATTCTTAAGATTATTGAGCAAGAGGAGAATAAGAATCTAGCTAAAGCTTTGCTCATGAATGAAGAACTAGTAAAAGAGGCTCCTGAAGGTTGGGATTCTACAGAATTGATAAGATACTGGAGAGATAACAGATATGGAAACAATAGTAATTGATACTAGTGTTCTGATCAAATGGTTCATTAAGGAAATTAAAAGAGAATCTGCACTTGAGATAAGAGATAGTTACCTCAAAGGAGAAATAAACCTAATTGCTCCAGACTTAATCCTATATGAATTTTTGAATGCTTTAAAGTATATTAAGCAACATAATGAAGAGGAAATGAAGACAATTTTTGAGGCAATCATGAATTATGATATTGATCTTTATTTAATGGATAAAGAGTTAGCTGAGGAATCTATAAAGATTGCAAAGAATAGCGAACTAACAATATATGATTCTGCTTATCTAGCACTAGC
The DNA here is from genome assembly GCA_964590855.1 of uncultured archaeon. Lineage (GTDB taxonomy): Archaea > Asgardarchaeota > Heimdallarchaeia > Heimdallarchaeales > Heimdallarchaeaceae > UBA460. The sequence continues at coordinate 17,036 of CAZPXJ010000038.1, read as the reverse complement.
AAAACTCAAAGAAGGAAAACTAATTACTGCTGATGAGATACTTATTAGAAATAGTCCAAAAACTTACAAGAAATATATGAAAGGATTGTAAAATAGGGTTTTGCTCTTCTTCAGACATAACAATCAACTTTCTCTTGGATGGTTGATAACTCTTCTTCCTTAATAATTGCTTGTATCTTATGGAAAAAGTGATTCTTTAATACTTTGAATTAACCAGTTTTGTTATTTATAAGCATCTTTGCGTAAGCTTATTTCACCAATGTATATGGCATGTTGATTGAAGTCTACCTTGTAGATTAGACGATATTTACCGAGTCTAATTCTATATACATCGGTATATCCTTGTAGTTTAACAATGTCATAACCTTTTGGGAAAAAAGACATTGCAAATTCCTCTAGAAGTGTCTTGATTTGTGATAAGATGGGTTCGTTTATAGTTAGGAGTTGCTTCTTAGCTTTCTTAGAAATTCTTACTTCTAGCATCTAGTCAAGCTCCTTCTTAACATCCTCCCAAGATTCCCATTCACCTGATTCTATTTCTTTTTCTAACTCTTTGATAGCCTTTCTTTCTTCATCTGTAGGCTTAGCTTCAGGTATAAGTTTAGCTTTGAGCAGATCTATATCTCCTCGAAGCATGATAATCGCTTGATAGATCTTTTCGAGCATCTCAGTTGTTTGGCTCATATTTCTCAAGATATATAACTGGTAAATACTCTTAACTTTTTCTTTTTCACAGCTAATCCAAGAAGTATGCCAATCAGCAACAATCAGCATTGAAAAAGAGAAACAGATTAGTCTATGGGAAGATGTATCGCCAACTCAAGGAATATAAACGCAGAAAGGTTCGAGAATGGATCCACCAAATGAGCAGTTCTTTCGTCAAGCTCTGGGTACAGACCGGTATCTAGCAGGTATTCATAGGCTATAACCCTGTGTGGAAACAAAAGATACGATTAAGGAAGAAGACCACCCAGATGTTCGTTATTCTCCCATTTGACGAATTTATCAACACTCTGAAATACAAAGCAGAAGAACACGGGATAATGGTTGAACGTATCGAGGAATCCTATACCTCCAAATGCAGTTTTCTAGATAATGATTTTTCTCAGAAACAAGTGCATTATCAAGGCAAACGAACTAAGCGAGGATTATTCCGTTCCTCTACAGGTGTTCTGATCAATGCTGATGTTAATAGAGCATACGATATCTTGTTAAAAGGCGATCCGCAAGCACTCCCCTCTAGGAGTGTGGGCGGGGTAGGAGGGTACGTGGTGTACCCACTTAGATGGAGCTTCCAACTATGATAAATCTAAGAAAAATAGGTTCAAGAATTCCAAAATTCCAAAATCTCACCATGCTGATTTAATTGTATTAACCATCTCTTTTATCACATTTATCACTAATTCTGGATTTTCCCTGATAATATCATGACTATTTTCTTCAGCAATTATCATTTGATGGTTCTCAGAATTTTTAACCATTTCTTGATGGCAATTTCTCCAAATATCTGCTGCAATAGCAGGAAATTTTCCTGCTGTTATCAATATCACTGGCGTTTCATTTGGTAAATCTTTACCTCTCAATAGTTCTAATGCTTCAGGAAAATAATCTGTCATTCTATTTCCAGCCTTTTCATGATTCTCCGTTGGATTTTCAAAATATTCTGTGGCAGCATTAAGATTATCTAGACCAAATTCATCTACAAATCTAACATTCATTGGATCAATCAGGACAATTCCCTTAACCATTTCAGAATATTGCATACAAAACAGCTGAACCAGGAATCCACCGTAGGAATGTCCAACAAGAATATAGTTATTTTCAAATTCTTGTATTTCTAAACATTTTTTGAGAGCTTTTACTTCATCAATCGCCTTGAAATCTGCTGGACCCAGTTCACTCTGACCATATCCTGAACGATCATAACTCATAGTTCGGATTTTCGTCTGGTTTACAATAGAATCCTGTATTTTACTGTAAACCTCTGAGTATTCTCCTCCTCCAGCTTCTAATACGATTGTATACTCACTTGGAATATCAGAAAGAACTACTCTAAGATTGTGTGTTCCTATATTGATAAATTTGTCAGATTTCCTAACTTGATGATTATAGTTTATGTCTTTTCGATTTCTTTTGTTTAGGTCTTTAACTTCTTCAGCCAATTTTTTGCACCTAAGTATACTATAACTGGTCACAAAATATGAGGGTGCTGAGCGAAAGTGACCAAGAAGTGGTCACAAACTTAAAATGAACCTCAAATTAGCTGAAAATCCTTCTTTCCCATTCCCCAATTATCAAATCTGCTATATCTCTAATCATTGATGCTTGAATTTCAGAAGCAGAGAAAATTCTTGAATTTATTGTAAAATACAAAGCTACTTTTGCAATATTATTTCTTGAAATAGTTATCTTTGTTATGTCTTGTCTGTTCAAAGAGATAACTTAGGTACGAATACTTCTTTACTCTTTGATACCTGTATTCCTTGTTTCATATTATCAATTTTAAACGTCTGATGGGTAATCTATCAATTCAATAGAAACAACATACAGAATTATGAGTATTAGGTTGAAGAGTTAAAATTATAAGAGTATTAACTAAAACTTTCACATGTCTCTGCTTAGATTGTTTACTTCCAGAACTAGACCAATAAAAGATTCAAAAGGAAATGTCATCCCCGAAAGTATTACTTTACTGAGAAAGGTTGAACTTGGAGGATTGAAACAGAGTATTCTTATTAGAGGTCACAATAAGAACAATCCCGTTCTTTTATTCTTACATGGTGGTCCAGGTAGTACAGAAATGAGTTTGGCTTATGCTTTTCAGCAAGATTTGGAAAAGCACTTCACTATTGTACATTGGGATCAGAGAGGTGCAGGAAAATCTTTCAGATTTGGTATTCCAAAATCCACTATGACTTTTGAACAATATGAAAAAGATGCTTTGGAGCTCATTAATTATTTGAAAGATAGACTAAATCAAGAAAAAGTCGTATTAGTTGGTCATTCTTGGGGAAGTGCTTTGGGTATAGTTTTAGTGCATAAGTATCCCGAACATTTTCATGCTTATGTGGGTATAGGACAAGCAGTTCATCTTTCAGAAGGAGAAAAAATATCTTACGAATTTGTACTCAAAACTGCAAAAGAACAGAACAATAAGAAAGCAATCAAACATCTGGAAAAGATAAAAGATAAAGAAATCTGGGACTTAAAATATACACAAGCACAAAGGAAATGGTTGACGAAATTTGGTGGGTGGTATCATCACGCAACAAATTCGTGGGTGTTGCTAAAATATAATTTCAATAGTCCTGAATATAATTTAATAGATTGTTTTAAATTCCTTTTAGGAGCTCTTTTCTCTTTGAATCAAATGTGGAAACCACTCATGAAAGAACCAAGTTTTATTGGAAGGATAAACGAAGTAAAAATACCTGTCTTCTTTCTGGCAGGAAGGTATGATTACAATACTCCATCAGAATTGGTAGAGGAGTTCTATGAACAACTAGAAGCACCTAATAAAGAGTTGATATGGTTTGAAGAATCAGCCCACTCTCCAAATTATGAAGAACAAGAGAATTTTGATAAAATAATGATTGAAAAAGTTCTTCCTTTAGCGAGATGAACTGTTCTTATAACATGCAATTACTAAAGAACAAGCCTCTAATTTCTTCTAATAGCAACAGGTCTAACAAGGAAAATCTTGAGAATCATAATCTCTAGAAATGAAAAATGAGGATTGGTTATAACTCTTATTTCGTATTATCCGTTTTACCTCTCCGTTGGGCGATCTCCCATTTCATAGGATAATTCAGAAACTCTTCTACATGACTGAATATTTTAATAGTATCAAGTAGATACATGAAGAAGATTTTATAGAGAATAACATATATTACTAATTTCAGATTTTCTTTTACATCGATTCCAATAGCATAAATTGCTACTAATAATTCTATAAACAAAAAGACACAAAACCAAAAAATGTATATTATTGGAATTGTCTCAAAGAAAGAAACATTAAGTGCTCCTTCTGGTGGACCTCCTCCATTTGGCGGACCATCTGGTGGGCCTCTAGCCTGTGGTGGTAAGGATACAGGTTGATATATAACAAATGATGAGTAGGGGTTAAGCATTAATGTCAACAACCATAACAATGCTATAAAAGTAAACCAGGTTAGAAAAAATCCATTGAAATAAATCCAAGGAACCAAAAAGAATGACTTTGCATTCTTTTTCATGACCTGAAGTTGACCTCTATACCAACGATATCTTTGCTTTCCTAAATCTAGCAACGTGGTTGGTGCCTCTGTATACCCTAACGAGTTCTTCTCAAATTTTATCTTATATCCAGCTTTCAAAATTTTCAAAGTTACATCGGCATCTTCAGCAAAAGTGTCTCCAGAATACATCCCCACTTCCTCTAAAATCGACTTTCTAAAAGCTCCTAAAGGACCTGGGACAACAGTTATTCTTCCTATGATGGATTCGCTTTTCTTTTGAAGATTGAGTTCCAGAATATACTCCAAAGCCTGCAATTTGGTTAAACTGCTTTTTCTATTACCTACTTTGATATTTCCTGCTACTGCTGCAACTTTGTTATTGTCAAAGTATGGAATTAATGGTTCGATAGCACTCTCGTCTAGTATAGTATCAGCATCAATACAAACTACTATCTCTCCCTTTGCTTCCTTTACTCCTTTATTCAAAGCACTCCATTTACCACCATTAGGTTTAGATATAACATTAATAGGTTCAGTTTCTGCAATTTCCTTTGCTATCTTAAGAGTATCATCTTTAGAACCATCATCAATGATAATTATCTCTTTTGGTTCATAGGAAAGTTGTAACAATGATCTAATAGTTTTATCGATTACCTTAGCTTCATTATATGCGGGTACTATTAGAGAAACAAGAGGTTTTTGAGTAGTTGTTTTACCTTTATTATTTTTATAGAAAGAAGAAAAGGAAATATTAGTAAATGTTCTTAAACCTTGAAAAATCAATGAAATAGTCAATATAATGGATGAAACCTTGAATAATAGATCTTGATTGAAAACTGACAATAATATTTGACTGGTACCTACAATAATTATAATCAAAATTACAATAGTAAAAGCTGATACTTTCGATTTCTTAATAGGAGAGGAAAATCTTTTTCTTGCTCTAGAATACCAAATGAGTGAAAAAATTACACTTACCAGAGCTAATGCTGCAAAGATATATGTTATCCAAAAAAGTATAGGAAACACGTAAGGATTACTGATAAAATCAAAAATAGACCTCCAGAAATCATCTGTATAACCTAAGGAAATTGTTACAATTAACAATGTTGAAATCACTAACAATATAGCTATTGCAACAATCCTTCTTTTTGACATCTACTATCAGCTCATACCATTTTTGTAAGATATATACTTAAACAATTGCCTTTAATTTTTTGTAGTATCACCAAAATCAGTTTCATAGAAAAAGAAGTAATTTCATCTTAAATTGTACTAGACCACATAAGTGTTTTCTTACTAAAGCTGCTGAAATAAAAAAAGAAATCTTGCAATAGTAAGTGTATTCAAAGAACATATGCACTTTTGCAAAAATTCAAATAAATATCTAAATAGCGTTCTTGAAATATATTGGTTCACGCATTCTTCATAGCTTTAGGTATATCATTTACGTCAGTATTTACTGCTGAACTAGGTGATAAAACGCAAATATTCACGTTTTTATTAGGGACACGTTTCTCTGATAGGAAATAGTTATTACTCCTATCTGTTTTTACAGGTTTGGGATTAGTTACATTAATTAGCTTTGGAATAGCCACTTTATTTCAAACATTCATTGATACTAATATACTTCAAATAGTTGGAGGAAGCGTGTTTATTGCAATTGGAATATTCACCCTGTATAAAGCAATACGAGACCAGCTAAAGAAGAATGAAGCATGTGATATAACTGAAGAGGAAGAAAAGATAGAAGATAAGATTTTGAGACTGACTAATATCAGCAATCCTTTCCTTTTCGTATTAGTTCTTACAATGCTTTACATTTTAATGGAATTGGGGGATAAAAGTCAAATAATGGTACTGATGTTATTCGCAACTAATAACTGGATTGGTGTGTATACAGGAGCAATGATTGCATTTGTTATCTTAAATGGAGTAGGGATTTTTCTAGCATCTTTCGTTAGGAAAATATGTGAAAACAATCCATTAATTGTAACTTTAACCGCAGGATTAGTATCTATTGGTCTTGGAATCTGGATGATAATTGGGTAGATCTTAATAACAATCTCAAATTATCCTACTTATCAGAAGAAACTCGTATTTGCATTGTTTTGAAAAAATCAAATCTTGAATATAATTACATAGTAACAAAACTAATAAAACATATTATCTGTAAGTTTCCTAAAAACAGAAGAAAGTTTAATATCTTGCTAGTGTAACTATTATGATTAACATTATTGTTGTTAAAAATGAATGAAAAAGAAGAACGAAATACTCAGGTGATCATAACAAAGATTTTTATTATTCTAAGCATCATTATAACGCTTGCTATCTTAATTATTAGTTTGCTACACATGAATGAATTCCTTGCTTTAGGATTAAGTGCAACTGGATGGTTAGTGATAGTGGTTTTTGGAATTGTTAGATTGATACAGAGTCTTAAAAATAAGACTGTTAAAAAGGAAATTGTAGAACATATACTTCTAGTTCTGTTGTTACTCGTTTTAATAGCTCTATTTCTAGAAAATTCAGGTATGTGGGAAATATCACTTTAGATTGCATAATATCACAAAATTTCTTGGTTTTGTCTATCCTAATTTTAAAAAGAAAAAAAAGAATAAATAGATACGATGTTAAATCTTCCTTTTCATTATCCTTAATTCCTTCAAGAGCTTCTTATGAGCATAAAGAGTTTTTTCAGCGTAATGTAAAAGATTAATTTTCTTTATCAGAAAGGTCTCTTATTGTTTCCTCTTCAATCTTGGATAAAAAATAGATATTAAAAAAAGGAAACCTCTTGCGTCGGAAAATGAAGAAGATACAGTATAAGAACACCTCTACTGTGAGAAATGTAAAGAAAAGATGAAGAAATACCCGTTCTACCCATTCAATGTATGCAATACACCGGGTATAAAATCTCCTTCTAATTATCTAAAGTTATCACAACACTTCCGACTTTGTGTCCTTTTTCTGCATAAGCATGTGCTTCAACAGTTTGTTCTAAAGGATAGGTTCTATCAATGATGACACGAATTTTTTTAGAGTCAATTAGATCTCTAAGAAGAACTAAATAGTCATTATTAGTTGCTATGCCTGTTATTACTTTTTTCCCATCTCTTTTAGATGTCCTAAACATTTGGAAAAACAACCGGTATGTAGGAACAATATTAATGTATAACCCTTCTCCTGTTAATAGCTTCTTGCATCTTCTGAATGAACTTTTTCCCACTACGTGAAATATGATATCATATTTTTGATCTGTTTCCTTCGTAAAATCTTCTGTTGTATAATCAATTACTCTATCTGCTCCTAGAGATCGCACCAAATCTACATTCTTCGTACTACACACTCCGGTAACTTCACATCCATAATATTTAGCCAATTGGATCGCATATACTCCCACTCCTCCCGAAGCTCCATTAACAAGCACTTTCTGTCCGCTTTGAATATTTGCTTTTGCCTTTAGAAAAGATAAAGTGCTTACTCCACCAAAACCAATGGATGCACCTTCTTCATAACTCATTGTTGATGGCATTGTTTCCAGTGCTGTTTTTTCTGAAGCGATAGTATATTCAGCGTATGGTTTTTGAGCAAATCCAAAAACTCTGTCGCCTATATTGAATTTTGTCACATTTTTGCCAACTTCGACAATTTCTCCTGAAACATCGTTTCCTGGTATTTTTACTTTAGGTTTCCAAACTCCCATCATAATTCTTGAAATCGGCCACAATGGTGCTTTGGCACTTCGCGTTCGATAATCCATTGGAGTAACTGAAGTAGCATGCACCTTGATCAGTACTTGATTTTCCGTTATGGTAGGTTTTTCAACTTCTTGCAATTTCAATACATCAGGTGGGCCATATTTTGTTAAGATAATTGCTTTCATAATGAATTTTCCTCCAATTCAATATTTTTTTCTAATAATTGAGCTGCATCATTAACACATTTGATACACTTCCTAGACACATCCTCTTTGAATGCTCTACTCATGTTCTCATCACCAAATAGATCTTGACCGATTAACTCACGGCAAATTATTGAACCATGGATTGCTATGAATTCATCTATAAGTTGATTCGAAATACGAGTTAGTTCTTGAAAATTACCCCCATATTTGAGACCTAGTACCATTAGTGCCCCTGTTATTGCACCACATACGTTTCCCGTTAGATTTATTCCACCGCCAAATGCAGCAGCTATATTCAAACACACATCATAGTCAATTTTTTGTAATCCTATGTGCGGTCCATAGGTAGCAAAAATTGCCTGCGCACAATTTCCTCTCCGTTCTTCCATCATTTTACTTAGTGTATCATGTACCTTATATTTACTATACATCCTTTATCACGTCATTTTTGTTTTTCATTCTCAACTTGGTACCGCTCATAGTTCATGATCTTGTCTAAATCAAGTAAATTTCCAATCTTCTCTGAGTTTTTTCTTAATTCGCTGTGAAAGAACGAATAATGTCCTACAATATTGAGAAAATCTCGAATGTCCACTTTGGATTTATAGAGGTGAGGATACTTTTCTTTAATCCATGAAAAAAATCTATAATAGAAATCTTGCATCGATAATATACTTTCATCTACAAGTTGATTGATTGTTTCAGGATTGGTTTCTGGATTCATGCTAATTATCAACTCCTTTATGGGATCAAACATTTCTTGTACATTTGATGCTGTTATTATGTTATCATACTGACCAAAGAATGATTTTGCAGTGCGACCATAATATGAGATATAATGTCGATCTTCAAGGAGTTTGGCAATCTCTTTGAGATACCCATCCTCAACAAGACTTTTGATATGAAAGTGAAAATTTGATTGTGAGTATTTCTGACCTTTCAATTTCTTCGAATAAGCTGCATGAAGTTCTTTTGCAGTAAATGCATGTCTTCGCAAGAGATTGTTAGTCTTACCAAAATCATCCTCTATTCCATCTCGTATGTATTTGATTATAAAACTCCTAATTTCTGATTCCTCAACTTGTGAATGAACCTTTGAATCTATAGGTTTGAAATCTGGTAATTCGTGCCAGTAGGAATACAATAATTTTCTCTTTTCTTCTGTCTGAGCTTTACTTGATGCCATGTTCATAAGCCACCATTTAGTATCGATTGAACGATACCAGTTAGTAACTACTAAATGGTGACCCATTTAAAGTTATCGAATTATTACAAGCTGATCCACAGAATAAATATCCAATTATAAAAAAGGTGTAGGATAATGATAGTAAATGGCAGAACAAAGAGGTAAGATTTAGAGATTGAAGCTATTTACAGCTCTTTCTTTATCTCTTCTACAACAATATTATTACATTCAATTTCTGTGTCATCAGCATAAGCTACGACACTGATCGAAAACGCAACTGGATTTTTCATAGGTTTCTTCATGTTTCTCTTTGTCGTTTGCCCTTTATCTACATCTTTCAAAAAATCCATCAATTTTTTATGAAATTCAGGATAATTTTTTTCTTCTTTTAATCTAAAAATTAATGTCTTAATTGCAGGAACTTTTTTTCTTTTAGATGAAACTTGTTGGTTATAAGTTGAAATCATTAGCTGAGATGTGAGTTGGTTAAGAACTAAAGGAAGGAATTCCAACTGAGACAACCATTCATTTAGAATTTGCACTTTTCCTTTAGATTCTGCGTGTTTTTTTAGATCCTCTGAAAATGATAATTTACTGAAATCTGCAAGTGTTTCAGAGATGTAATATTCCAACTGATACCTTTTATCTAGAATTTGTTGATTCACTTCTTTTGTTATTATTTCTGCTTCTGTCAAGTGAGCTAGATTTCTAAAAATTGTCGCTTTACTAAGATCAACTCTTTGTCTTAATTCTGCAGGAGTTGTTTTACCATAAAGAGCTAAATATGAATATACTAACAAACAAGATTCTGTATTAATTATCTTTGTGAGTAGAGGAATTCTATCAAGTTGCTGTTCTAGATTTAGGTTAGTCATAATATAGTTACACCTTTGTTTAAACTATAGCACAAGTCTGGTTAAGGTAATCTATTATCAATTCTCTATTTCTGAAGATATTGAAACCTACTATTCCATTTTCAATTATCTTACCTTTTGGACCGGTCATACTTTCATCTATTACTACAGCATCTATATTTTGGTAACTATTAGATGAAACAGTCATCTCATCTATTATTGCTATTCGTGTCTCTTGAGCTCCGTGGATTCCAACTGCTTTGACAAGCATATCACTCAGTGGAAGATCAAGTGTTTCATACAAAATCTTTGAAATTGTAGTTCCACCAGCTCCAGTATCAACAACAAATGAATAAGGTCCATTTTCATTTACTTTAACTGGAATCCCAACAAGATGAGTATTCCCAATGAATTCAAATTTCTGCATTTTATTCAGATTTTCATTGATGTAACCTTCACGTCTACTTTCTAGTTTCATAATGTTAGTCTTATAATTAACAGAAAGATAGTAGTTTTTTAATGTTGTATAGCCAATTACACCTTGAGTTGCATGAATAATTTTCTCCCCTGATTCAGTTTTTTTCATCATTTTTCGGAGATTAGGATCTTCAGAAGAAGTTCCTTCTTTGTCAGATTTTATTACTTTTTGAACAACATTTTTTCCACTTGTTTTGGTTGAAAATCCGAGATTCATGGACCAAACTTCATCAGTAATTAGTTCTTCATCACCTATTCTCAGAACTGCTTTAACTTGTTTTAAATTTCTCTTCTCCTTATAGAGGTCATATTTTTCTCCGATGAGTTCAGTTGTTTCCAAACCTAACTCTTCGGTTAAAATTGAAGATAAAGTTGTAGCTTGAGCGCCTGTATCCAGAGTAAAGTTATAGGGGCCTTTATCATTTACATAAACAGGAATGTAAACATGATTAATTCCTTTTTTTATATTAAATTCTATTTCCATAATATCTAACACCGTTTCTTAACCTGTCTCATTAGTGAGACACATACAAGTCTTTTTATCGGATAAAAATTCTATACAAAAACAGCATCAAATTATATATTTCGAAAAAAGGAATAACTATTTCTTGATGTGAGATTCTACAGGCTCTCGTACAACAGCTAAATCATCCCATTTACCACAACGGCTGCCCCAACGAGCAATTAATTTGTTGTTTTGACTTATTTCTACAACTTCACATTGATTTGGACAGTCCTTACATTCAAATCCTTTGGATTGAAAAACCATTTCGGGAATATCCCATCCATAAAAACTTGAAGGTCGAAGATTCGCGTCTGTGAATTCTTGAGCAAGAATTGCTGAGCCAATCGCACCCATAACATCATAATGTTCAGGAACGAAGATATCTTTTTTCAGAGAATTTTTGAACGCTTCACGAATACCTTTGTTTGCTGCAACTCCACCTTGAAACATGATAGGTTCTAAAATTTCTTTACCCTTACCAACATTGTTCAGATAGTTTCGAACTAATGCTTCACATAAACCTCGTACGATATCGGGGATCGTGTGTCCCAACTGAGTTTTATGGATCATATCACTTTCTGCGAATACAGTACACCTTCCAGCAATTGAAACAGGTTCATCGGATTGTAAAGCTAAATCTCCGAACTCCTCAATAGGGATCTTCAAACGTCGTGCTTGTTGGTCTAAAAAGGAACCAGTTCCAGCAGCGCAAACTGTGTTCATTGCAAAATCTACGGCGACCCCGTTTCTGATTATAATAATCTTTGAGTCTTGACCACCAATTTCTATAACTGTTTGTGCATCGCTCCTCACATGTAGAGCAGCTAAAGAATGTGCAGTAATTTCGTTTCGAACAATGTCAGCTCCAATGATTACTCCTGTTAATTGGCGTGCTGATCCTGTCGCTCCTGCTCCAGTAATTTCTAATCCCTCGGGGAATCTATTGATTAGTTTATCCTTCATGATTTGGATACCTCTTTGCACGGATTCGATAGGTTTACCGTCAGTTCGAATATATACCGATTCGACTATGTTTCGTTTTTCATCAATAACAGCTAGGTTTGTACTGATAGAACCAACATCAACTCCGATATAATACTTCTTAGCACTCATTATACTATTACCTCTTGTAATAATTCTACATTCTTAATTTTTGTTTTCTTTTTGTTATGAAGTAAGTCGACAAATGCTTCTAAACGCGTTTGAAAACCAGCTTCCCCAGTATGCTCATCCACAACTAGAGAAAGGAATGGCATATCATGTTTTAAACTAATTTCGGGTGCAATTGCACGAGTTATAATCTCTGGCATGCAAGTAAATGGATATAGGTGAACCATTCCATCGAAACCATGGTTCTTATAATAAATGATATCCCCAAGGTTTTCTTGCGTTTCACCACCAATTCTGTGTGGCACATAAGGCTCTCCGAGTTTTCTAGCTTTCAAGAAGTGCATTTTTTTAAATGGGTTTAGTTTTTCACCTACGTCAATGAATCTACGTAAAGTAATGGGACAGTCTACAATGACCCCTAGGTCATTTAGTTTTCTACCAACATCTAGATTAAGCGCAGGTTCTAAAATAACGTATATTTCCCCTGTAATTACAATTTTTAATCGATTTTTATCAGAATAGGTGTCAATTTGACGTTCAAATGCTTTTGGAATTTCCTTCATATGATTTCGGATTTCAGAAACGGAATTAATGGCAACAACTTTCCTGTAAAGATTTCTCGCTACATTATCTGTGAGTCCTTTATCTTTTTCCAATGCTCGATAACGGTAAACTTGTTGATCTATTAAATCTGTAAGTCTGTTTTTCATCCATACAATTCTAAATGCTCGAAAAGTTTGCAAATAACTTAATCCATTACTTTCTTTCTTTAAAGTTTTCAAAATATTCAATGGTTTTTCATAATCAATGTGAACAAAACGAAAATCTTCATAACCTAAATCTTCGAGAATTAGTTTCTGAACAGGCCAATAATATCCAAATCTACAATAAGCGTTGCATCCACCCATTCCAAGTGTATTTACTCCTCTATCAAGCATTTCAATAAATGTCCCCAAGGTCAATTTAAATGGAGTACAAACAAACTCAGGACCATGTCTTGCACCTAATTCAGCTGTTCTCCTAGATGGTTTAATAGGTACCTTATAATTAACACCCAATTCTTTCATTAACGATTCAAATACATAAGTCAATGAACCAAAGTGGGGATAACTCCAAATTTCTCCTTCTCTCATGTTCTTTCCTCTTCTACCAGCTTCTTTCTGTTTACCATGTCCATAAAAGCTTCTAATCGAGTTTTAAGACCTGTTTCTCCAGTTAATTCGTCAAAAGTAAGTTGCAAAACAGGAACTTCTGGCTTTCTCTTCGAAAAACGCGATACTAATTCTCCCGCAATAGAATCGGGTCCGCAACTAAAAATAATAATATGAATGATACCGTCTACTGACTTTTCCTCAAGAAAGTGCATAACGGTTCCTACTAATTCTCTTTCGTAATCAAAATACATGTTAAATTCCAATGTTGCCATCTGTTTCTCTACTAATTCTCTTGGCATTTGCTCCGAAGTGATCACATCAGCGCCTGCGTCAATTAATTGTTTCTTAATGCTCAGAGAAGCATACGGATCGTTTAACATATAACTGTGGCCGATTAAAGCGATTTTGAGTGGTTTTCTGTTACTTACTACTTTTGGAGCATCATTGACAAATATCTTGTCTTGTTTCCAGTCCTCAAATTGCTCAACTGTAAGCCATTTCTCATGGTGCCAATTTCTGTGAGCTTTAAAGGCACGACGACCTGCTCGTATTATTTTGAATGGATTTTTTGTAAACATCCAACCAATTAAAAATATTATCTTTATTAGTCGCCATTTACGGTGTCCAAGTTTCGCTTGTGAATATACAGGCATGATTAATGGAGGTAAATCCTTATACATAGATCTTAAAGAATCTGCGAGACCGATAAATTTAGGGCAACTTATGTTAACTGGGTGCTCGGATTGAAACCTTGGAACAAAAATGTAATCCACTTTACCTTTTAGAGCTATCACATGACCGTAATATAATTTGGTACTGTAGCAGTCTTCATCAGGTGCTAGACTAATTGCTGTGTTTTTTATTCGCTTGTTAGTCTTAGGCGATACTACAACTTCAGCTCCAATTTCCTCAAAATAAGTTTCCCACATTTTGTAAAACTTGTAGTATAACAATGCACGTGGAATTCCCACTTTGATTTTTCCGTCAATCCTTGGTGCATGCTTTGAAACAATTTTAGTGTTGACAGCTTGATGTGGATTTTGTGCAATTGGTGCATCGGACGCAGTCATAATAGTACTTCTCCAACTAATGAAATTTCTGATTTTATTAGAAATTATGAGAATTATTTTTCACATTTTTTTGAATCACGAAGCCATACTATTTTAATTATAAAAAACTTCTGTCCAAAGAAAATTAACTTGATATTTCTTGTAATGACTGCTTAACATTTTTATTAGATTTTATATCTAAGAAGTTGAGCTTGAGCAGCATAATTCAATGGATTTACATTACCAAGAAATGAAAAAGAAATACAGTGAAATGAATAGAAAAAAAGAGAGAATTTTCTCTCTTAGAGTTCAATCTCCAAATCTCAGTTGAGATTAACCACCTTTCACACTTTTGACGATGCGGTCACCAATATCCTTATCGATGTTTCTCCAGTATTCAAAAGCACGTTGAAGCACTGGTTCAGACACACCATTCAAAGCCCCTACAACATTGGAAACTAACAGGTCGCGCTGAGCATCGTTCATAACTTTACGCACTAGGGTACCGGGTTGAATGAAATCGTCGTCGTCTTTGCGTTTTGTATAGGCTGCGCGGATGAACTCACCACTGGCACTCCAACCCACCTCAGGATATCGTTTGGGATCAGCCTCAGGACCCCCCTTTGAGTTAGGTGCATAAACCGGGTCGGAGACGTTGTCAATTCGCATTTTTCCACCTTTGCTATAGCTATGCACAGGTGCTTTGGGTTTGTTGACAGGAATCTGCTTATAGTTGACCCCTAACCGGGCTCTGTGAGCGTCAGAGTATGAAATCAAACGAGCAAGTAGCATCTTGTCTGGACTCGGACCGATTCCGGGGGGAAGACTGTTTGGCTCGAATGCTGCCTGTTCAATCTCAGTATGAAAATCACTTGGATTGCGGTTCAATACTAGCTGACCCACTTCGTGCAATGGATAATCTGCGTGAGGCCACACCTTAGTCAGATCGAAGGGATTGAACCGATAAGTCTCAGCCTCTTCAAATGGCATAATCTGAACTTTCAGTGTCCAGCTGGGGTAATCTTTCCGCTTAATCGCTTCGAACAAATCGCGACGGTGGTAGTCAGCATCAGCTCCAGCAATCTTGTTTGCTTCTTCCTGAGGTATGTTTTCAATTCCCTGGTTTGTCTTGAAGTGATACTTCACCCAGTAACGCTCTTTTTTATCATTGTACCACATATAAGTGTGGCTCGAATAACCATTCATGTTCCGATAGCTTCTGGGGACTCCACGATCACTCATCAAGATAGTGACCTGATGAGCTGTCTCAGGTGAAAGTGTCCAGAAGTCCCACTGCATGTCGCCATCTCGCAAACCGTTGTCTGCACGGCGTTTTTGAGAGTGGATGAAGTGCTGGAACTTCATAGGATCTCGTATGAAAAACACAGGGGTATTGTTCCCCACCATGTCGTAATTGCCTTCGGGAGTGTAAAACTTCACTGCAAAACCACGCACATCTCGCCAAGTGTCAGGACTACCACTCTCGCCAGCTACAGTTGAAAACCTAGCCAGCACGTCAGTCTTCGTACCTGGTTGGAACACAGCTGCCTTTGTATACTTGCTTACATCCTTGGTTACCTCAAAGTAACCAAAAGCTCCGGAACCCTTTGCGTGGGGCTGGCGATCTGGAATCATCTCTCGGTTAAAATTAGCCATCTGCTCCATCAGATAGTGGTCATGTAGCAGTATTGGACCATCAGGTCCCACTGTAAGGGAAAACTCATCACTAGCTACTGGAATCCCAGCATCTGTTGTTGTTGGTTTTTTTTCCTTTTTTTCTTCCATTTTGATAACCTTCCTTAATAAGATTTAAAAAATCAATAATCAATATTAAATAATAAATAATATTATATAAGGGTTACAGCTTAATTTACTCCTCCAGATCCAGCATCAGTTATAATTTTTATCTGAACAGAGTCAGAATAGTCTAATTCCGATATATCACAGAAGAGAGTTTTAAGCTTGCAGTTAATCGTTAAAACTTAAATAGTTCGTTCATTTTATGTAGATGGTTCAAATTTTGAACATAATGGAAATGAAAAATTTATGAAATCTAAATTTAAAAAAATGATATATCTTCAGATATTCTTGCTAGTTGGGTTGTTATTATCTTTTGTACGCACTACTACTCCAATAGTAGTTGCTTCTTTATCTGAAGAATCACAAGCTCTGATGCTTAATGCTTTAGTAAGCCATGGACCAATAGTTATAGAATATGATGAAAACTTTACAGATTATGGTTTCCCAGGAACAGGTACTCCAGGTGATCCGTATAGAATAGAGAATTACAATATCACTGTTTCTTCAGATTATCCCATAATGTTTGGTGGAGATACTTCCAAAGATTTTGTTATCCAAAATTGTTTCCTCAAAACAGATACCAATATTGGAATATATTTAGGGAAGTATTATGATATGACAGACGGAACAGTAAACGTTCTGAATAACATTATTATTTCTGAAGAAGGTACAGGAATAGAAATGAATGGAGGAAAGAATTCGCTTATCTCAGGAAATAATATAACTGGTTACGAATACGGGATAGTGTTATATAGTGGTCTTTCAGATTTCTCAACA
>CAZPXJ010000037.1:0-21876 GCA_964590855.1 uncultured archaeon | reverse complement strand
TGATGACTTCCTATAAGCTATATCTGGTACAGTAAATGTAACATCTGGATCAGTTCCACTGGGACAAAGAACTACTTTGTCTACTCCTAATCTGTCCATTAGAGGAATTAGTGTTTTTGTATAACCAAATTCTCCAAAAGCATGAGCATGACCATCAATAATCAATTCAAACACCATTAAAGTGAAATTTTAACAATTTGTGTCATAAGCTGAAAGAAATCTTTTAGTTTGTCTAAATTTGTAAGTCTGGCAGAAAGTGTTTTGTTATTGATTGATAATATTTTAACATGATCAAGAAGACCCATATATGCCATACTAACTTCAGGTGTATCCAATATTTTTTGAGCTAGTTTTTCATTATTTGTTCTCAATGTAAGGAAATTGCTAACACTCATACCTTCGTAAGAATCGAATACTTTTCCTTTGTATTCCTGTTTTACCATCGCATGAAGGAATAATGGAAATGCTTCTATTAATTCAGCATCTATGTTTATCTCTTTATTGTTCTCAAGTGCTAAAGTAATTTTTTGATATACATCATCTGTGTGTTCAGTAGGAAGATCGAATTCATATTGCATTCTGTATGTTGATGATTTTCTAACTCTAATTGCCCCAAAACTAGCTAATTTTTGAATTATAGTTTCATCTTCGTTAGAGAGAACTATAGCTCTTTCGTCACCATATTGATCTTTATAATATTCTTCAGCTGAGGTAATGAACTCATTTTTTTGTTTTTTAGAACGAGAGAAGCGAGACATGAAATCAAGTTATAGTCTGTTTTCTAGTCTTTTATACCTTTGCCTATTCCAAGCTTAGATACGCCAAGTTTATAAATTCTGGATATAATAGCTCGTAGTCATTGTTAAAGTGTGTTAAGATGGAATTTAATATAGCTTTCATTGGATTTGGTGTTGTAGGGCAAGGTTTAGCAAAAATCCTTATTGAACAAGAACAATATCTGAAAGAGAAGTATGATTTTAACTTCAAAGTAGTTGCAATATCAGATGCTGTTAAAGGATCATGGTATCGTAGAACTGGTTTAGACCTAAAGAAGCTTCTAGAAACAGTTGAGGAAAAAGGTGACCTAAAGGGCTATGCCGACGGTATTGAAGGATGGGATTCAATTAAGACAATCAAAGATACTAACGCTAATCTTATACTTGAACTAGCATGGACAGATTTGAAGACTGGAGAACCAGCTATTACACATGTTAAAACGGCTTTAGAGAACAAAAAGCATGTTGTAATGACAAATAAAGGTCCAATTGCTCTTGCTGTAAGAGAACTTTTAGACTTAGCAAAGATGAATGGTGTAGAGATGAGATTCGAAGGTACTGTTTTGAGTGGCACACCAGCTTTAAATCTTGGTCTCTATAACTTAGCAGGTTCTGGAATAACTCAAGCTAAAGGGATAGTTAATGGTACAACAAATTATATCCTTACTGAGATGGAAAAAGGATTGAGTTATGAAGATGCGCTCAAACAAGCTCAAGAGTTAGGATATGCTGAAGCTGATCCCACGGCAGATGTCGAAGGTTACGATGCTCTCGGAAAAATAGTAATTTTAGCTAATACAGTCATGGGAGCAAATCTAAGCAAAGATGAACCTCTATGTGAGGGAATAACTAAGATTACAGCTGATGATATTACTAAAGCAAAAGAAGAAGGGTTTAGATGGAAACTTATTGCTGGTGCTGAACTCAAGGAAGATGGTTCAGTTGAAGCATATGTCCGACCAGAAAAAATTCCTTTAGATCATCCATTAGCAAACATTATGGGTCCCACTAACGCCTTAACATATTCAACAAAATATCTAGGCGATGTCACAATTGTTGGACCTGGTGCAGGAAAATTACCTACAGGATTTGCAGTATTATCTGATATGTTAGATATTAATCGTATATTAAAGGAGTAGAGTAGAGTAAATAGAGCTGTTTAACATGGGTTACATGGGAAAATATCTTGATGTCAATTTATCATCAAAGAAGATACAAGTCAAGCAACTAGATATGGAACTTGTTAAGAAATATATTGGTGGTAAGGGATTAGGTGCAAGAATCCTTTATGATGAATTAAAAAAGGGTGTTGATCCTTTAAGTCCTGATAATATTATCTTATTTATGACTGGACCTTTATCTGGTACATCTGTAGTGACTTCCGGAAGATGGTGTATAGTTACCAAGTCTCCTCATACAGGTATCTTTCTAGATAGTCATATAGGTGGAAAATTTGGTCATAGATTGAAGAAAGCTGGTTATGATTATATTCTCGTCAGGGGAAGATCAAAAACTCCTTGTTACTTGAATATCAATGATGATGATGTTAGTATTCAATCAGCTGAAGAATTGTGGGGTAAAGGTACTTTTGAAACAGAACAGTTTCTACAAAATAAACATGCTAAATCTGAAGTTGCATCTATAGGTCCCGCTGGAGAAAATTTGGTTACATATGCTAATGTTATGACAGATAAATCTCATATGGCTGGGCGAGGTGGCGCTGGTGCTGTCATGGGTTCAAAGAAACTCAAAGCAGTTGTTGTTGCTGGTACATCTTCAATTGATTCTGTTCAAGATAATTTTAAAGAATTAACTAAGACATTCAGAGAAAAAGTCAGAGAAAATCCTGGTGTACAAACCAGACATGAAATTGGTACTATGATGTGGGTCAATATGGCTAATGATGCTGGTTTCTTACCTACTCGCAATTATCAATCTGGTGTGTTTAATGGAGCTGAGCAGATTTCCGGAGAAAAAATGTTAAAAGATCATACCTATGCTCATCGTGCTTGTTATGGGTGTTTAATAGCTTGTGGAAAAGCTAATAAGTTTGATACAGGTAAATATAAAGGATTGGATGTTGATGGACCAGAGTATGAGACTACAGCATTGCTTGGGTCAAATTGTGGAATAAGAGATCTTGCTGCAGTTGCAAAAGCTAGTCAGCTGTGTGATGATTTGGGGATAGATACCATAACTGCAGGATCTTGTATTGCTTTCGCCATGGAATGTGCTGAGAAGAAAATTCTGGAGCAAAATGATGTTCCGAAGTTGAAATTTGGTAATGAATCAGCAATGTTGAAATTGATTGAATTGATTGCTCATAGAAAAGGGATAGGTGATCTTTTTGCTCAAGGTACTCTTGCAGTAGCAGAAAAGATAGGCAAGAATACAAGTGACTTTGCCATTCAAGTTAAGAAATCTGAACTGGCTGGTGTTGAACCTCGAGGATCTTTTGGGATGGCACTTGCATATTCTACTTCTGACAGAGGTGGATGTCATCAAAGATGTTGGACTCCTTCAGCTGAACTCAGAGGTGATCTTACAAGATTTTCCTTTGAGGGCGTTCCCAAATTTGTAAAAGAGTCTCAAGACGAAAGAGCTGCTTGTTTCTCATTAGTGTTGTGTGATTTCTTACCATTTGATATTCCAGAAATGGTTGAATTGCTCAATTCAGCAACAGGATTCGATTATACTCCTGAGAGTTACCTAAAAGCTGGAGAAAGGATTTGGAATATGACTAGAATATTTAACGTAAGGGAAGGTATGACGGCTGCAGACGATGTTCTTCCAAAACGCTTCTATAAAGAGAAAATGCCTGAAGGACCAGCTGAAGGACAAATCATCTCTGAAGAGAAACTAGAAACAGCTAAAGCTGAATACTACAAGTTAAGAGGCTGGAACAAGAAAGGAATTCCTAAAGGAAAAACTTTGCGAAAACTCAACTTCTAAAGGGAATAATATAAATAATAGTCAAAATGTAGAACCATATTACTGATTATACCGTGGTTACCCCCAATGACTACTGAACCTCTCTCCATTAATCCAAGAAAACAACGAATTACTGCACTTGCTATAATCTCCCTCTCTTCATTTGCAAGTGCATTTATGGGTTCAGCTTTTTCAGTTGCAGCACCTAAAATGACTGATCCATCAAGTGGGCAATATGTACCGGGACTTGATGAAGCTGGAATGGGGTGGATTATTACAATTTACATCTTAGCTACGGCAATGCTACAGATTCCATTTGGGAAGGTTGCAGATAATTATGGAAGGAAAAAAATCTACCTTATTGGAATAATAATCTTCACATCATCTGCTTTAGTTTTAGGTTTTGTGAATAGTGAAACTACCTTGGTTATTTTTCGTTTCATTCAAGGGACTGGAGCTGCACTTGCTTTTGCTACAAGCACAGCCATCTTAAGTTCTATTTATCCTCAAGAAGAACGGGGAAAAGCTTTTGGAATAAATATTGGTTCAGTGTATTTGGGTCTAACTCTTGGTCCCTCTTTGGGTGGTGTCATTGTAGAACATTTCGGCTGGAGAACAATCTTCTTCAGTGTTGTGCCTGTTGGGGCCATTATTGCAGTTCTTGTAGTTTTTCTGATGAAAGGAGAATGGAAAAATGAGGAAAAAGAGAAGATTGACTATATTGGAGCACTTATCTATATAGTTACTCTGTTTCTGCTATTGTATGGATTTAGATCAATAAATACAAGTTATGGATTTTATCTAATTGGAGCATCTATTATTACTTTAATTGTATTCTTAGTTTGGGAAAGGAGAGTAGAAATACCAATTTTAGAATTGAAGCTTTTTAAGAAAAACAGATTTTTCACATTTGCAAATTTGTCTGCATTTTTCTTCTACACTGCAACTTCTTCAACAGCTTTGTTATTGAACTATTACCTTCAAGATATTCTTTATCTTTCAGTGTCAATTGCAGGATTGATTCTCTTGGCAAGACCTATTGCACAAGCAATATTATCTCCAATCGGAGGACGTTTATCTGATAAAATACAACATAGAACTATTACTACGATAGGGGTTGCTATGGGTTTAATTGCATTAATTTTGCTTCTTTCTATTAATCAAAACTCGTCAATTATACTAGTAATTTTTGGACTTTTATTTGGTGGAATAGGATTTGGATTGTTTTCATCTACTAATGCTAATTCAATAATGAGTTCTGTTCCGAAAAAGACGTATGGAATGGCTTCTGCACTTGTGGGAACCATGAGAACTGTAGGACAATCTATTAGTTTAGGCTTCGCAACTCTTATGTTTTCAGTGATTTTAGGACAGCCAAATATCTCTCCTGAAATCGGGTTCAAACAGACCAATTTGCATGAATCACTACCAAATTTTCTTTCTTTATCACAACATAATCAACTTCTTCTTCTAACAATTAAGATAGCATTTGCAGTTTCTCTTGGGATGTGTGTAATAGCTCTATTTGCTTCCTATTTGAGAGGTAAAATGGATTTCAAGAATAACAGTGATACCTCCTCTAAAGGATAAGAAATTAAAGATGTGATCCTCTTTCTTCATACTTAATGAATAAATAGAATTTGTCATTACTTGGCTCAATTCTACTCTATCAAACAAGAACTGGCAGAGTTCTGTAAGATAACCTTCTGGTTAAGGTTTTTTCCTAAGTAATTCTCGAATTTCTTCGTTTCTCTCAGTCTTAGAAAGTTTCTCTAAAATGTATTTAACATCTGGTTCATCAACAAGTACTAATTTCTTTACAATTTCGAACCTGATTTCATTGTTACTTTCATATTGTACGTGTCTAGAAAGGGTAAACATGACATCCTCATTTTCTATCTTTGGTAGTAGATAATATAACAACAATTTTCTGGTTTCAGTATCTGTATGAGTTTTAAAGAAATAGAGAAAGGTTTCTTGAATAAATAAAGTATCAATATGATCACTAAGTATTCTAATCATCCATAATTTATTTTGCCTAGATTTTTCAAAGAATTTTATACGATTGATGATTATTTCTTGGATATCTTTTATGTGAATTACAGGTCTTAATGTCCAAACTGTCCAAAGTCTTACTTTTGGAGAAACATCTGATAGTTTTTTAACAACAATGCTTTGTATCTCGCTATCTTCTATCCAGTAACCCAAGTTAGTTACAGCTTTAGCTCTACATAAAGGATAATTATCTTTATCAACGATTTCAATTAAAAGCTCTTTAACTTGATTGTTATCGAGATTTTCTGAAAGTTGATCAATAAGATTAGCTCTCTCTTTATTCTTTCTAGTTTCTTTGTATCTCTCAATCAGACTGTTGATTTCAGAATCAGTTAAAGCGATACGTTTCTCTCTATCCTCTTCCACTAATTCTTCTATCTCTAACTCATCTTCGTCAACTGAAATAATTCTCTCATCTTCTTCAGTTGGAAAATTCTGATTAGGCATTTCGATCATTATATTATAGCTCAAAGCAGTTAAAAAACGTATCATTTTAGTCGAAGAGCTTAAAAACAACTTACCTTTCGATAAATCATGGAGTATAGAATAGAGCTAGAAGAAACAGGAGCTCTCAAAACTAACACTTACCTGCTTTATGATACACAGACAAAAGAAGCTGCTCTTTTTGATGTTGGAGGGAAAATAAAGAAACTTCTGCAGATTATCGAGGAGAAAGATCTTCAATTGAAATACATCTTCTGCACTCATCTTCATTTCGACCATGTACAAGGTGTAGAAAAAATAAGATCTCTCTTCCCAGAGGCTAAATTTGCTTATCATGAAAAGGAATTATCAGTTCTCGAAAATGCAGGACCATTTGCTAAAATGTTTGGTTTCAATGCAAAATCTCTAGGTGCTGCTGATTTTTTTATCAAAGAAGATGAGATTTACAAATTAGGTGATATTGAACTCAAAACCATTCTAGCTCCTGGACACACTCCCGGAAGTATTTGTTTCTATTTTGATGATGCGCTACTTTCTGGAGATGTACTGTTTCGTCGTGGAGTCGGTAGAACAGACCTTTATGGCGGATCTTATCAAATCCTACTGAATTCTTTGAGTAAGTTGTATGAACTTCCTGAAAAAACAAAAGTCTATCCAGGTCATGGAGAATTAACTGTTTTGGGAGATGAGATGAATGACAATCCATTTTTCTCAAAACACGATATCTAATCTTACTCTCCAAGTAATCTCTCAATTTCTTTTTTTATCTGATCAAAATTAGAAAAGACTATCAAACGCTCATCACCCTTAAGCTTGTTTGCTAAATCTTCTTTTTCTTTGGCGAAAATTACATTAGCTAATTCTTTAGCTGGAAAGATATCGGATAAACCATCTCCTATGTAGATTATCTTTGTATCACCTTTTTGAAGTTCTTTAACATGAGAATATTTGCAGTTAGCACAACCATGTTCACATTGATCTGTCAAGAAGCTTAGACTGATTTTATTATCTACCAACCTCATATCATTAGCCTTGATTTTCTCATCTGGAATTGTAATTTGATGGTTTTGTAAAATCTTCTGAATATATGACTTAAAACCATCTGAAACTATCAGGAATTTTAAATTATTTTTTATTACCCATTGATAAAATCCTTTGAATGTCGGATCTATTGTGTTTTTATTTACGATAGAGTTAATCTCTTCCATTGTTGTGTAATCTATCATTCCCCACTGTTTAATCAGAGCTGCCCGAGTTCCAATCTCTCCATTTATAACAAGTTTATCATAATATTGCCAATCTTTGTCTGTTAGACTGGTTAGAAGCTCTTTACCTGTGTCTCTTAAAGTGATAGTACCATCAAAATCACAACAGATTACATAATTCATTGAAGGAATTTTAACTAAATTGCAGAAAAACCTTACTGTATATTCTTTTACTTATTTGGTTAGCTATATATAGCTTAAAGATGTGAAATTGCATTAGAGGTGTAAACCATCGAAACGCTCGATTCCTTGATGAAAATTGCTAATGAGCAAGGTACATCTTATACTGATATTAGATATGGTAAAACAGTTATCAAAAATATAATTGCTATGAATGGCACAATTATAGATGAAACAAACTGCATTAACTCTGGTTATGGTATAAGGATGCTTTCCGAAGGTATAGAGACTTTTTCTTCAATCCCCAACCTTAGGTTTGCAGAAAAGGAAATCAGGAAAGCCATTAGTGTTTCAAAATTACTAACAAACTGGAAGAAGGGAATAGCTAAACTAGCTGAAGCACCCGTTTCTGAAGCAGAAGTTATACGAAAACCCAAAATAGATTGGGAAAATTTAGATGCACAGGAAATTGAGGAAAAAATCACGAATTTAAATTCTTATGTAAATGAATTTCTAAAAGTAGAAGCTGAAATAGAAACAGATATTCAATTAATAAAATGGTCTGAAAGGTTTGTTAATTCAGAAGGATCTCACGTCTACCAAGAATTTCCATATGTTATACTAACATTAACAGGTAGAGTTTTCAAGAACTCTCATCAAGTTAAATACTACCAATCATTTGGTGGTATGGGAGGAGTAGAAGTTCTTCCATTTAATAAACCAGATGAAACAATTGGTTTTGTTGAATTGATAAACAACCTACCTCGAGCTTCACTTGTTAAACCAGGTTTGTATAATTCGGTTTTAAGTGAAGATATGGCTTGGACACTCAATCATGAAGTATTTGGACATTCTCTTGAAGCAGATAATGTTTTATCAGGACGATCTTTTAGTAGTGGTTTGCTGGGAATGAAGATAGCCCCTTCAATAGTTAGTGTAATAGATGACCCTTACATCGAATCATTGGGGTACTATGAATTCGATTCAGAAGGAGTAAAAGGAAGAGGTACTCTATTGGTCGATGAAGGAATTCTAACAGATTTTCTCCAGAGTAGGATTACTGCAGCGGCTATGGGTACTGAATCAAGTTCCAATTACCGTGCTTACAACTTTGAATATCTACCTCAAGTAAGAATGAGCAATTTCTTTATCGAACCGAAGGATTTCAAAGAAGAAGAATTATTTGAATATGTTAAGAATGGTCTCTATATTGGTGAAGGTTTAGGGGGTTCTTCTGAACCTCAGACTGGTGAATATAATCTAGATGCTCAATATGGTAGAGAGATAGTAAATGGAGAATTAGGTGACTATATCCTACAATTTCAGGTAAGTGGTCGTATGTTAGATTCTCTATCAAAAATTGATTGTATAAGTAATAAGATATTAGCGCAACCAGGAAGTTGTGTGAAAAACAATCAACGTGTATTTGTTGGTTCTATTGGACCTAAAATAACTGTATCGGAAATGAGGGTGAGCTGATGTATCAAGATGAAGAAATTAAGGATCTAGCTACTAAGGTTCTGCAGAAATTAGAAAAGAAAATCAATCTTACTGAAGCAGAAGTGTACATTCAATCTCTATCTCATATGCTAGGTGGAAATGAGTATAGGACTCCTAAAGTTTACCAATCGATTAATAGAGAAGGTTGCGCAATAAGATTTTACAAGGATAACAAACTCTATTTTGCTTGTTTCCCTTTGCAGACTGTTCTATCTGATATAGATAACATCACCTCAGTTACAACATTCCCAATTAAGTGTAAAAAATTCGAATTTCCTGAAATAAAAATGTCTCCTACTGAGATTTCAAAGATCTATGATAAGCGAATAGCTTCTATGAGTGAAGAAGAGATTTACACTTTGTCTTATTCGATGAGTAATACTGATGAGAACATGGAAGATATTATTTTAGATGGTTCAATCAGACTATCATTAGAACGTAAAGCTATTGCTAATACAACTCATTCAATTGCTTTTGAGAAGAGTACATGGTGCGATATTGATTTAAGAGCGCTTTATAGGGGATATAACATGATTTCAAGTGCTGAAAAACATCTAACTAGTAGACAAATTCCTAGTTCGGTTACAAGCATTGTTGAAGATTTAGTTGATGATACAATTCGTCGATCTACACTGAGTGATAACATGTCAGATTTAGAGGTTCCAGTTATCTTTTCTCCGATGGCATTCTCCCAAATATTTTCATTTACAGTAGTACCCAAACTAATATCGAAAAATCAAAATTTGGTTAAAGATCTCAGTTTCTCCGATGATTTCAACTTAGTGGACGATGGCACAGTTCCTGGTTTACCTAATTCAACAGCTTTTGATGATGAGGGTATTAGCCAATCAAAGACATTCATTGTTAATAATGGAGAATATATTTCCTCTTTAAACAATAGTCAACATTCTCATGATTCTTCAGAAAGAACTGGTAATTCATTCAGAGTAAAAATGTTTGAAGTTTTTCCAAGAAGTTATCAAGCTTATCCTGATGTTTACCCCTCTAACCTAATTATTGGTGAAGGAGAACTTTCTTTTGAGAAGTACTTGGAAGAAACTAAAGAATGTATTTTGATAAACTCAACTCATGGGTACATGACAGCAGATTCCCATTCTGGTACATTTAAAATATCTGCAATTGATGCCTATAGAGTTGAAAAAGGTTCAATTACAGGAGCTCTACCCACCTTTGATGTGATTGGAAATATGTTTGAAGTTTTGAAGGATAATCCGATATTTCTTAAAGAGCGTAAAGTAGTCCGACCAATAAATACTCCATATAGTATTCTGGCTCCTTTTGTGGTTACAGAAAAAGCAACTATCTTTCCATAGTCATAAAGTTTTTTCTTTGTGGAAAAACGTATTCGAAAAAGTTTAAAAATGCGGATGAATTTCGAAAACTAATAAGAATAGCCTATATACTCGGTGTTTCATATATGAAAAAACAATCAATAACTACTTTGGTACTCCTTACACTTCTGTGTAGTGTAAACTTCATCTCAACAAGTGTGGGCAAAGATAATGAAAATCAATTTTACCAGCCTGAATTAAATGCAGGGACCAGACCTATATTTGCTGGAACTGATGGAAATGCAACAGTTATTTATGACAGACATCCATCTATCCTAAGAGGTGCATTATATCAAGCAGATATCTACGCCAATGTTACATTATGGTATTCATTTCTAGGTGGAGACAATTGGTCAGCACCCATTCTGTTCATAGAAGATGGAAATGGTACATACAACCCTGATGGAGAACTCATGCAATTCGATGAAGCAAAAACGGTTATTGAATCAGATGGGTCAGGTTATTACAACTTTACATTCAATATGACATCAAACTTCTTCGCTTTCAGAGCTCGTTATGGTGAGTATGAAGATGATTATGGGCTATATAACGTTATTACCGCAGATGAAACTAAAATAAGATCTTACTTCTGGGAACCATACTACACTCAATTAGAGCAAATCAGTATGAATCTAACACTCTATAACTTTAACATGACTGGTTATGGTTTCAAATATAGAGATGTAACTGAGAACTATAATGGTGAATTTGAGAACGTAACCTACGCTCTAGTTTCAGATGGCGATGAAAGTACTTTGAATGTATCATTTTCACATTCATTTGAGAAAGACACTGTAGTTCAAGTTGAAGCCTTCATTCTTCAGTACGACAATATGACAGATACAAATAGAATTTTCAGTGAGAATCACATAAATACTTTCACAGTGGCAGATGCAACACCTGAGATTGAACTCGATGTTCCCCGATATACAAACAATCTAAATGTTAGTTTGTCTTGGAAGACTACCGTTCTTAATGGTAATATCACTGCATTTGAAATAGATTGGGGAGATCTTACAGGAATTCAAATTATTAATGTCTCGATTTCCAAATATTTCCATGTTTATGCAGCTGTAGGTGAGTATGAAATCACAGCAACAGCTTATGCTGATTTCTTAGAATCTAACCTAACAACCACTGTGCTGATTGAACAATTCAATCCTACTGGAACTGTAAAGATACTGTTACCAAATGGTAGTATTATCGAACCTAATTCTACATACATTCCTTTGATAATTGTGGAGGAGAAACAATTAGATTTCATTCTTAATGGAAGTGACTCTGGAGGAAGTGGTATCCAGAAGATTATCCTCTCTACTGATGAAGGAAATTCTGTTGAGATTTCAGAAGATGGTGTTGTGACACTTCATTTTGTAGAACTAGGTTTAAGAGAATTAACAATTACAGTAGTTGATAGAGCTGGAAATGAACATAGTGAATCATTCTACATTAATCTAGAGCTAAAAGAGTTACGTAGTGATTTCCCAGTTCCTTTTCCATTTGGTATAACAACTATTATTGGTCTCTTCTCACTTGCAATCTTTACATATCTTAGAAAGAAGAAATAATCTCTTCTTCCTGCTTTTTATTTTATTTTCAAGAAAAAGATAGAATGGATGTTAACTTTCTATTGAGAAGTTAATCTTTCCAAGCTGTAGCTGAAATCTCTATATCAACATCTTTTGGTAATCTTCGAGCTTCAAAAGCAACTCTTGCGGGTGGTTCTTCCACAAAATATTGAGCAAATATCTCGTTCATTTTACCGAATTGTTCAAGGTCTTTCAAATATACTCTACATCGTACTACATCTGCAAGAGTATAACCTGCTGCTTCAAGTATCGCTTTGATGTTTTCCAACACTTGTTTTGTAGCAGCTTGAATATCACCAAATATTATCTCACCTGTATCTGGATTTGCAGGAATTTGTCCAGCAACGAATAAGAAGTTACCAGCTTGGATAGCTTGTGAATAAGGTCCTACTGGTGCTGGCGCTTTATCTGTTAGAATAACTTTTTTTGAAGTCATGATTAAACGAAATTAATTCATCACATAAGGTTTTTGCTTAAGCTTTGCGAGTCCAAATCTCGAGAATCCTGTAAATTAAACCAACTCCGAAGTTGAGAGCCATTTTGTTTTTTCTTGTATAACAGATTTCTACTAAGTCCACATATTTTGATTTAGGTAGGATTATATTTAGAATATCAGTCAACATGCTTGGAGTTATTCCAAAAGGCTCCATAGTGGCGACTGTCGGTACAAAAACTTGATCAAGTGCATCAGCATCAATACTGAGATAAATCTTCTTGAATCTTGAAGCAAATTCCTCAATTGTCTTCAAACATTGTTCCTTATTCCCTAATAATTCTTGAGTGGAAATATATTCTGTAGTATCTTTCTTTTGTATTTTATGAAATTCATTAGAGGTTAGAGTATAAGCATGACCACCAATAAACAACATTTGCTCCTTTTTCAATTTCAATTCTGCTTTCAGATTTGTAAAAACGGTACCATGTGATTGGAATATTCCTGAAGGATACTCATCAGCTAAATCAGCGTGAGCATCAATCCAAATTAAAGCCGTATCTCTATCCCAAGGGGCACTTATCATAGTATCATATGTTATACTATGATCGCCACCTAAAACTAGGACTTTCGAATTTATATCAAAAGCTTTTTTCCAGATTTGGGATAGTTTTTCCTTCTGTTTTATAGGATGTATATCTCCTAAGTCGTAGAAATTAGTTTTTTCTTCGTTTATATCAAAATCAGTAGAAATACCGCTGAATTCTAAAGATTGTTTTCTGAGAGCTTTTGGGGCTTTTTTTGATCCTCCTTTAGTAGCTTTTACTCTTTCAAAAGGAATACCAAATAACAGAACAGAATTTTTATCATCAATAGCTTCAACACTATCAGCTTTGAAAAAACCTATGAACGTCTCTTTCATTTTCAAGAACCCGATATGAATAGTTAATTAAATCTGTTTTGCTCTATTGCTCTCTAAGATAATAATCAGGTGAAGTAACATATTTTCTCTCGCTATCTGTTTCTCCCACTTCTATGTCGGTGTAAATATCATCCATGATTTCTTGATCACTAATATCTGCTAAGATTTTCCTTTTATCGACTGAGATAATTCTCCCTAGGTCTATAGATTTTGGATTGAATTTAGCCATTGTCTCTTGCATTTCTTCTATAGTATTGATTTTTCCTATCAAGTTCATGAAAGTCATGACAATATCCGGTCTTAAAGCAACCTGAGGAGCAATACTTAGTTGTTTTCCTATAGAGATAGCTAGATTATCAATGAAATTTTGATCATTCTCGAATAATGAAGTGGGTCTGGTGTTGATAAAGGAAGCAATGAGAAGTAAATCAATCGAAGTCCATAGATTCAAAACTGGTTTCTCCTTCAAATGAAGATTATACACAACACCTATTTCGGTCCCCTTAACATTTTCAACAACTTTTCCTGCTAAATCAAATACCTCATTTAATTCAAAAGATATTGATCCAAAACTGATTTGTATAGAGTTCCCAACAATTCTTATGTTTCCTAATGAATAGAGCTTGAATTTAGAGTTTTCAACACTATCTGGAAGAATTCCTGTATTCTTTTCGCATAGAATACGTTTTAGCATCTCGATATCCTGAATCTCATCCTCAGTTCTATTGTATTCTGCTGAGAATTCTTTGATTATTTTATCTCTCTTCTCGAACGCAGTTAGTACTGATGTAAACATAGATCCTGTTTCTTCCTCTTCATGCAAGATATCGTATATTTGTTTGTATAGACTTAGTGCGATGTGTTTCTTCTCAACAACAAGGAAGTATCCTTTCATAGGATGATAGATAACAGAATGAGCTTTTCCAAGCTTTTGATTGAAGATGTTCCTCACAGTAATATCTGATTCCTCTGCAATTCTAGCACTTATAACATTACTTTCTGTAGGATTGAAGAAGGGAAGGATGTCTCCATTTTTGATGATACTCTGACTATCCACTTTAATCTCTCTTGCAGTTTTCTCTAAAGCTGAATTAGGGATGAAAAGATAGTTTTCAGTTTGAGTAATGACATCTTTTAGTTCTTGGGTCAGAGGTGATTCAATTCTTCTACAATATTCAATTACGGCATCAGGAACTAGATATGAGAAAGTCATCTGGGGAATTGTTTTTGGTAATTCATTAAGCAGAAATTCCTTTTTCTCCAGTTCTGATTCAATCTCAGCTGCTTTTCCAATAGGCGAGACAATATGATCAAAGATTCTTCTAATCATAGATAGAGAAATTTCCCTTTGTTGCGTCACAATTATTCCAAATTCCTCATTGAACTGACCTGGACCAACAACAAATCCTACTAAATCATTTTGATCGTCTATAACTGGTTTTCCTGAATAGCGCCACAAAGCTTTCAATTCAGAAAGTAATTGATAATCAATTTCTCTGCTTGAAGCACTAGTAGCTACCGAAAGTCTCTGTTTTAGTTGTTGTGAGCTAATTATTTCACTATATCGTTGTATCCTAATTTCCGTGTTAAGAGTTAAATCTTTGAAATATGGAGTTATAATCTCTTGAAACTTCAAGTGTTCTCCATAAATCTGATCCATTGCATCTAGGTCTTTTGAATAATCGTTAATATCATCATCAAGAAGCTCTTCATAGATTTCTAGTTGTCTCATTTTTCTATTGATATCTTCTTTTTGGGATTGGGTGATTTTAGCTTGGTTTGTATCTCTGAATAGCTTAAATTTCTCTTTCTCTTGCTGAATTATAACTTTCCATTTTAGTGTATCTTGTGCTGCTTTCTTCAATATTGGACGATGGTGAATAACTCTTTCATTTATGTCATAGATGATACCTTTGAGTTCTTTTTTATCAGTGATCATTCTTCTTAATCTATTGATGTTCTCGCTCAATTCGTTATTAAAAAGTAGAAAATTATTGTGTGTGTTTTTGTAGAGATGTTCTTGATTAACAGAAAATAGTAATTCTGAAAGCTTGTAAAAATGTTGAAAGACTTTGTGTTGTTTTGCTTCAACTTCGTTTTTTCTTTTCATGTATTCTTGATCATCTATTTTGTTGATCACATAATCTTGTTCAAGTTCCATCTCTTCTTCGAAAGTTTTAGTTGCTGCTTTGATAGCCATATACATAACATAACGGATCTTTAGTTCTTCTATCTCTACAGGAGGAATCTCTTCTAAATTCATATCAGGAAATTGGATGTCAGACTCAATTTCAGCTGGTTCAACTAGAAAAGTTTTACTGGATTCAATCTCAGTTAGTTCAGCTGGAATAACCTTCCCAGTTTCAATCTCTTGTATATCTGTTTCAGCTTCTGGTATGATTTGATTAGTATTTTTAATCGATATTTCTTCTTGTGATATTAAACCCGAAGGCAATCCAGATAAAATTTCTTTATATTTGTTCTTCAACGTTTGATAGGTCCTTCTATCAATTGAACCTCTAATATAACGTAAATCGAGATCTCTGATGAATCTGAGAATCCTTCTTTTTTTCAAAGTGATATCATCGTCAGACATTATTAAAGTAAAGTAGATGTTACACATACAAATATGTTACTAAAATATCAAAATCGGGTATTACTTCAAAAAGATTTCATATACCCTTAAGAAAACCTTAATATTTATTATTGATTAAGAAAATGCTGTAAGGTGAATATTGTATGAGTTTTCAAGATGATGTACAGGCTATAGCAGCTGAAGGAACACTTGGTGTTGTATGGTTGATAGGTGATGATTTGAAATGTTACTACCAGTATGGAGATTGGGCAGTTGATCCAACAATCCCCTTTAATGCATGGAAAAACCAAACACCATCTATAGATTTTGGTGGGGGTTTGAGATTTACAGTAATCGCAATAACACCTGATAGAATCATTTCTAGCAACTTAAGCGGTCAAGGAAACTTATTCGTAGCTCGTTGTCCAAAATGGGCTGGATGTGTTATTGCTTGGGCACCTGCCAATGTTGAAAAAAACTATGCCTTTGCTTCTACAGCTAGACTAGCAGCTAAAGTTGGATGAATTTTGTGGTGATTTTTTGTCTCCTCATCCGTCTTTTGAAGAGAAAGGGGAAGATGTTTTTCTTAAAATAAAAGCTCATCCTAGTTCTTCTAAGAAGAAAATAGTTATCGAAGAATATTCAGTTGATATATATGTAAATGAACCTCCAGATAAAGGAAAAGCGAACAAAGCCATTATCAAGTTTTTATCAAAATCACTAAGTATTCCATCTACTTCTGTGAAAATTGTAAGCGGATTGAAATCACAAACAAAATTGATAAAGTTGAAAAATACAAATTTGGAGTATGTAAGGAAAAACTTGGTGTGAATTAGAGTTTCATCTTTTCAAAAGCTCTGATTAACTCACATCTTTCATAGAACTTTTCATTTACGTTTGAACTTATATTCATTAGATTAGCTATACTGTTTTCGACTGTATCTAGCATCATCTCTTCTAAATTGATCTTGATTTCAGTTATTTTATCTTTAAATTCCTCAGAATTATCAAGAATATCTATTTCCAATAAATACAAAATTGAAAGATCAATACCGTTTTCGCCTTCTACATCTTCTACATCAAAAAATGTGCTGTATTTGTAATCTGTGTCTTTAGCATCTTTTCTCAAGTCACTAATTGTTTTGGAGACGATTCCTGCTGGACCCCAACTAGTAAGTAGCTGAGAATGGATAAGTAGTTCTTGAACCTGACTCATCATATCACTAGTATCTCTTAAAATGGTAACTAGTTTAGTTCTGAATGCCTTATCTGTGTTTTTTCTATAATCCATGGCTTTATAGCCTAGATAACCTTCTATGTTTGCTCTGAGTATCTTTAATGCCTCACTTGGAGCTTCTGATAAAGCTGAATCTGATATGTCTTTCTTTTTACCAAACATTTGTATTCACATCTATTTTGTTTTATTGCTTTAAATATATTGTGCGTATTTCTTCATTTGAAGTTGCTTGTTCAGGGAGTCTATCATCGACCAATTTTCCAGTAAATCTT
Organism: uncultured archaeon; assembly: GCA_964590855.1. Taxonomy (GTDB): domain Archaea; phylum Asgardarchaeota; class Heimdallarchaeia; order Heimdallarchaeales; family Heimdallarchaeaceae; genus UBA460. The sequence goes on along the minus strand of CAZPXJ010000037.1, from coordinate 4,405 downwards.
GGGAAACGCAATGCCAAGCCGTCATTTTTACTCTCAAAATATCCTCTTGAGCATGTGTGCATTTGACTTATAGTTATTTCAGCTCCTTTGACTTCAATTACTATCTTTGGATCAAACCAAACACTACATTCAATCTCACTTAGTACTTCTTTAGGTTTATCTCTTTCCAAAGGTTTTAAGATCTCGAAAAATCGTGCAAGATCATCATCTGAGAATCCTGTAGCTACACGTGTAAATGTTTGATAGATGCTCTCTTCAACATCGAAACAGCCAAGGAGAAAAGTCCCATACTTACCTGCTCTTTTTCCTTTCCCATATTCTGCTCCTAGAATAACGAGATCAAAGGAATCAGATAATTTGTCAACATAATCTGCTTTGTATTTAACCCAATTCCACCCCCTCGAACCTGCTTGATAAACAGAATCATCGCCTATACTCTTACCCATTACTCCTTCACAACTGTTTTCCAAAGCTCGATGAAAGAATCCATCAATATCATCAGTATTTTCTGCAATAATTTGATGAGACAATCGGATGTTATCTGTTTCTTTTATGATTTTAGATAAAATTTTTCTTCGAACAAGATATCCTTCATCTAGAAAAGTCTTGTTTTCAGCAAAAAGTGCATCAAACAAATACACTCTTACGGGTACCTCAGATATTTTCTGTTCAATATCATGCTTTCTCTTTCTTTGGGATACTTGTTGAAATGGAAGGATTTTTTCATTTTTTGAATCGTAAGCAACAATTTCTCCCTCTATAATGAAATCTTCTTGTTCTGCAGCTTCTTTTATGAACTCAATTACATCGGGAAATTGATCTGTAATATCTTCTGGTCTTCTAGAAAAGAGTTTAATTTTATCTCCTTTTTTGTGAATCTGGACCCTCAATCCATCATACTTGTATTCTAAAGATACTTTTCCCTCATATTTTTCAAGTAGTTCTTGCGCACTTGATACTCTTTGAGCTAACATAACTTTGATGGGGTTCATAATTTGAGCTTCTATTCCTTCAACAGACTGTATTCCTTCTCTAAATAATTTTTCGGAGACAAAACTTATGTCAGAAGTAAGATTATATGCTTTTTCAAGAATATTTTTCTTGTTTCTAGTGCCTGTTTTTGCCTTTACTAGAGCTTCTAAAAGGAGTTGTACAGCAACACCCAAACGTAATTGACCAACAACCATTCTTGTAATAAATCTTGCTTCAATTGGACTTACTTTGGATACTAATCCTGATAGTATCCGTACTTTTTTATCAGTTGAACCCTCACCTGTCGTTTTCGCAATTGTATCTAGTTTCATCCATACATCTGTTATACTATATTCGGTTTCATCTTTTTGTGTGGTGAATGAAAGAAGAGTTGATTGAGATTTTTTCTCTAACAATTTCTGTGCAGTTTCCCCTAAATCTCCAATTTCCTCAACGATTTGAGCAACATTCTTTTCATTTTTTCCCGTTGCCATAGCAAGAGCCTTTATAGCCATTTTCTCTGCTAGCATCAATTCGATTCCTACAAAATCCGGATAAATCTGTCCCAGAGTTAATAGTGCTATTTTACCTATCTCTTCAGATGAAGCTTTAGAGAGTGTATTGGAAAGAATATCAACCATTTCAAGTTTCTTTTGAGTACCTTCTAACTTGGAATAGCACTCACTAAGTTCTCTGAATTTCAAACCAATCCGACCTTAGAAGATTTTTCTTTTCCCTTTTTGTTCCTTCATCTCAAGAACAATCTCACTTATGAGATGTATAAGATTTGCACTTAAAACATCTACACTATTCTTTAATTCTTTTATAGATTGGATTAGATCACCCATCATTTGAGAATTAACTGAAGAGTTGATAGCTCTTGGTTCAACTTTTATGCTATCTAACCTTTGATCAAAAATCATCAAGTCTTTTTCAAATTGATCCATCTCAGGAGTTCTTGGTTCAGGAATAGATGATATATCTGCTTTGGATTTCTTTCTCTCTTCCCTTTTCAACTGTTCACGGTCAGACTTTTCTTTCATCCTCTCCATATATGGAAGTATTTGAGAATAATCAATACCTTCTCTTCTAGCCATATCTGTGAGTAAAATATCTCGATATCCCTGGTCTTCAATCTTTAGTGCATCAATTTCCTTTTCTAAATCCTGAATGATTGAAATTGCATCATAGATGTCAGTTTTGGACATTTTCGGTTCTAGTTGTTTAGTCTCAATGCGAGTGGATTTTACTTCATCTCTTAAGGTTTGCATAGCTTTTATTACTTCAGTTTTAACTTGATCAGTCTCTCCTTTATTAAGCGCTTCCTTTACCATATCGATTTTACTAAGAGATTCATGAGGTTCCGTCTTCGCCTTCTCTTTGATTTTTATAGTTTCTTTGACAAGTTCTTCGACAACTTCTTCTTCTTCCTCTTCCTCCTCTTCTTCGACAACTTCTTCATCCTCTAATGACATGGGGGGAGTTCCAATATTCGCAAAGAGATTTTTAGCAAAAGTAGCATTATCTTTTAGGTCTAAACCAGCTTTTTTATCTGAGAAAATTAGGTATGAACCACATACGAAAATTGTTCCCAAACCGTATGAAGTAAGTGCAGCAACTGCACTACTTGGGGGATCACTGGAACCACTAGTACGAGCTAGTTCAGAATCTCCTTCATCCAGTTGTAGAGAGCAACTAGAAATCAAGACAATTTCTTTTAAACCATCAGTAATTGGATGCTGATAAAACTTGGTAACTACTGCATTACTCTCTAATCCTAATTCGAAATTTTCATAATCGAAAATTTGATTAGAAACAGTAGCTATTTTGAAGTGTTTTAACAATGAGTTCAAATTAGTATTCAAACCATTGTCTCCACCTGCATTTGTAAAAATAGCTAGTGCCCCCCCTTCGTCGACATAGCGTAACAGAGCCTTTATCTCATGTCCATATAATTTGCTTGAGTCTGGACAGAGTAATACCAGTATGTCATAATCTTTGATATTTGTATATTTGATTGGATATGAATCATATTTAGCTATCTCATGCCCTTCGTTTTCTAGAAGTTCACTTAGTTTTTGAAAATTTTCGTGTATTTTTCCCCTTTCATTTTGAGTTTCATCAAATAATATCCTCATATAGACACCCATTGTTTTTACAGAAATTCTTCTCTTATTTATATATTTACAGATGTATTTTTTAATATTAATAATGTTATTGCTTTTGGTAGGTTTTTAAGTGAAAAAGACTAATTATAGGTGAATTATCTCTATATCTAGTAGTAAAGAATAAAAACATCCAAATAAAATACCCATATCCGGTGAATGAATGTCAAAGATAGACTTTGCAAAATTGACAGAGTTAGCTTCAGCTAGATTAGATATAATAGTTTTGCATTCTCAAAAAGGTGGTCCTGGAAAGACTACTTTATCTTGTAATATAGCTTATGAGTTAGCAAGAAGAGGAAATAAAACTGTTCTAATTGATTTAGATGTTGCTCAACCAACTATACAACATATTTTTAAAATTCCTGACAAAAAAATCAAACATACAATTAATGAAATCCTTCTTGGTGATGTTGAAGTAACTAAGGATGTTCTCTTGGAAACAGAAAATCCGAACTTATTTCTCATAGCTGCTACTGAAAATGTTGAATATGGCGAAGGCTTACTGTCTCTTCTTGAAGGAATACAGAAACATTCATTTTTTGTTTTACATGAAATGACCAAACTTCTTTTACGAATGGGTTTCAGATATGTAGTCTATGACTGTGCACCTGGATATAGAATGGAATCTGTCAATGCTGCTGCAATAGCTGATGCTAGATTGTTTGTAATTAGGCCTTCGACATTTAGTTTTGAAGGAGCTAAACAGATGCTTACAGATATCTACAAAAAATTGGACAAAAGATCATTGAATTTCTTTGTTTTCAACCAAGTCCCTCCTGAACTAAAAGAAGAGAATCAGAAGTTACTTGATAGCTGGAAAGAAAAACTTGTAAAGCTCTTCTTACCTGATAAACTTACTTTCTTAGATTACTTGCCAATTTCCTTCGATATAATGGAACTTGGTATAAATGGTGAATACATTTTTCCAGATGATACAATCCTCTATCAGAAACTATCAGAAATTGTCACTGAACTCACATCTGAAATAGATCAAATGAAGGCAGAAAAAACAAGCAGAACTAGTGATGATTAATCAAAAATTACGAAAACGATATCTAATTCTGTTTAATTAATTATGAAAAAATCTCATCATATTAGCCAGCGAATACAGTCATCGTGGGCTGGTATTCCTTCTCTTGGCAATATTGAACAAGTTTTTATTCATCCTCTGTTTACATTTCATCTAATGAGCCTAGTTAAAGAGTATCAATGTCCCCATTGTAATGCTCCAATGGACGTTAACCCTGAAGATGCTATCTTCAATT
>CAZPXJ010000036.1:6092-22576 GCA_964590855.1 uncultured archaeon | reverse complement strand
AAGCTCTCTCAGACATTGGTGTTGGAGCACTTTGTGCCTTAACCGGTCTAAAATCAGCTATGCACAATGTCGAAATCAACTTAGGTTGGATTAAGAATAAAGATGCAGAATATGCTGAAAAAATGTATGTTGAACTTGAAGAGCTCTTTGAAGGTGTAGAAGAAAAAGTTAACAAACTTGATCAAGAGATTAAAGCTACTTTTTGATCTCTTTTCTTTCACAACTTAAAAATATCTTGTGAATATCTATTCCAGATTTCTATATTTTTTTTATCTTTTTTATTTTTACTTTGAAAAACTATTGTCTGTAACTATCTTAATTTCCTCCTCCTTACAGATCTTACACAAAATATTACAGCTATAACCATTGGTATTCCAATAGCTGATTCTAAACTTATTTCTGTTTCCAACCCAGTACCAAATTCATAGGAACCCTCAAAGAATTCAGATTCATCAGATCTATGCCCCCAATCATCTTCAACAACTAATTTAATTTCGTGTCTACCGGGTGTAAGATCAGTCAAATTGTATTGAATTTGCATTGATTGCCAATATTTGGGAAATACTATATCATTACTTGTTACTAATTGGTTGTCAAGATAAACATGATATTTTCCAGTGAAGCTTGTTTTAGATTTGAAATTATACCACACGTCCCACTCAAATAGTGTGCTATTTTCAGATTCTATCACTCTAGGTTCTGAAACAATAGGTGTAAATCTAAATCTCTCAGATCTATAAACAGTGTATCTTATATTTTTCTCAATAGGTGATTCAAGTATCCAAACAATATCGCCTTTTGTATTTACTTCAATGAGTTTAGACCCTACATTTTGTCCTTCATTGGTTATTTGTCCTAATGTACCTAAAAAATTATCATTGGGAAGTAAATTGCAGTCTCCCCATATTGGGCTCCAATACTCTGTAGGACAGATCCATTCTCTTGTAACATTTGCTACCATATTTAATTCATCAATTGTGATTTCTAAAAATCTAGCTTGATTATTAATTGCATTTGTTTGATTGTGGAAATCATTATCAAGAAGCACAAATCTGTTGCTACCGACTTTTTCCACTGTGTGACAATGAAAGAATAGATGTTCTCTCTCATTACCATTTATATCATACATGGTGAAATTTCCGTACTCTCCCAATCCCCAAATCAGATCACCTGAGGTATAATCAATCTTGTAAAAAGTATTAGGATTTCTACAATTCAGATAAAGTGCATTGTCATCTTCATCATAGACAATTGAATTTGCATGAGTAACATCGATAGTTGAATTTATCAGATCTTCAAATGGACATGTTTGCCAAGGTTGAACATAATTTGTAGTATTTAGTGTTCGGATCAAGGTTCCATTTAAGGCATATTCATTAATTAGATCATAGAAATAACTTCTAGCGTTAATATAGATATTTTGTTTTTCAAATGTAAGAATTGTATTATTGAGATAATTTGCCTCTACATCATGATGTCCACTAAATCCTAAATCGATTATAGTATCTGTTTCAAAATTCCAAAGTTGTGTTGTCCCCATATCACCAAAAATCAAGGTAGTGGAATTGTAAAATTCTATATCTGCAAATATACCTAATGATGGAATATTTTTTTCAAGTACAGTATTATTATTCATGTCAGTCATCATAATTTTTATGTCTAGTATGCTGTTATCTGAAAATAACGATCTTCCTAGTACGAATAAATTATATCCATCAAAATATCCTAAGTCTAGATCTTCACTCTCTGCGATAACATCTGTAGTGTGACTGTTAGAATCAAATACATCTGTAATAGCAGCATTTGAAAATAAAATGACAAGTACAATGCTTAAGGATTTAACTATAACTAATCTCTTGACATTAGTGTCTAAACCTTGGATACTTGACATCACGCTGATATGAAAATATCTGCATAAAAGTATTATTCTAAATTTACAATCAGTTTTTATATCTAAACAACTATTATTCTATGAATTGACAGGTCAAATATCTGATTCATTCTTATACAAAGGAGAAGTTTACTCTCTTATAGGTATCAAAGGAAATGAACCTTTTACACCATTAGACTATAATATTGTTCCTGTTTCACCTCATACTGCTTGTTGGAGAGGTTTTGTTCTATATTACAAATTGGCTGACAATAAACTAATTTTACAAGATATGCAATTGAATGCAGAAGAAGCTAAAAAAATCAATGATGTGTCTCCAAAGGTTATTGAAAATAGTTTAAAATTCCATTATCAAAATATTAATTTACATCTCAAATTTACAGGTAAACTACTAATTGCTAAGGATTTCATTCAAGAAATGTATGTCCACATGGGATTTCAACGAGCATCAGCTTTTGAAACAGTTTTTGAATTAAAATTTAAAAATGGTATAATTATATCAGAAATAGATTTATCTGAAAAATTCAAGAAAAGAAGAAGGAAAAGTCCATTAAAGGGTGCTCAACCCAAATCTATAGAGAAAGATGATCTTCAAGAATGGATAGAAGGGACTTTTTCTCGAGATTATGATACAGATGATGAGGAGTAAAATAATTCATGGAACTACTAACTGATCTTGAGAAAAAATTGAACCCAATTGATAGTTCTTTTTCTCAAAAACCTCCACTTCGATTAGCTGCAGTTCTCATTCCAATATTTGTACACAACAATAGTTTACTTCTCACCAAAAGAACTAAGTTTGTAAAACATCATCCAGGACAAGTAGCCTTTCCAGGAGGAAGATATGAAGAATCAGATGAAGATCTTTCAGTTACAGTTCTAAGAGAAACAGAGGAAGAAGTAGGAATAGAAGCAAATAATATTCAACTTAAAGGCAGACTCAAACCAATGATTTCAACTAGTCGGCATTACGTCTATCCATTTGTTGGTTTTGTTGAAGGAAATCCCAATGTTACACTCAACCCTGCAGAAGTACAAGAATATTTCTTTGCAGATTTGAACCATCTTCTAGATCCTAAAACCTTAAAAAAAGGATTTTTCAAAGGGAAAGTTAGGAAATATTACAGTGTTTACAATTATAAAATATGGGGATTAACTCAAATGATTTTGTCCAATTTTCTTTCGATTTTAAGTGAAAATTGATTCACTCTTTCTTATCCTCTTTTTTAGCTCCTTCTGCTAATTCATCAACAATTTCTTTTGCTATTTGTTCAGCTAATTCATCACCAAAAATATCGTCTTTATCTGAAGATTCAGAATCTTCTTCAGGATAAACCAAAACTGGTATCCTTTTATCTTTAAGGAAATACTGATAAGCTTCTGGATCTCCTTTAGCATCCATCAAATTGCCGATTAGTTCATTATACCCTTCTTCTAGATTGATTGTTGAATCCTGAAGTTCTTGCCAAGTATAGTATTCGCTTTTATTAGCATAGAAAAATTCGACCATTTCAGCTGGAGAGAAGAATTGCTTTTCAATCTGTTCCTTTAATTTTCTTTGTTGAGCTAAATTTCCTCTATATTTTTCTAAGATTGCTGAGGATTTTTCGAAAAACTGTTTGAATGTAAGTTCTTCCATAAGTAATTATCTGTTTCTAAACATATAACTCATTCGTTTGTCAAACTAAGAATGACTTCCAATGAGTAACTTTCTTAAATAGATATTTCCTTATCGACTCATGTTTGATAGACTTGAACTATCTACTTCTCTCTCTAAATATCTAGTTTCAATCAGTCCTATGTTAGGAATAAGCGGAAATTTAGAAAGTAAGAAGTTCTACATGATTACAAAATATTTTTCATTGAACAAAGATAGAGTCCTCTTGGAATTTTGCACAGATAAAGTTCCGGAAGAAATGAGTTTGAACCTTTTAAGAAAAGGAGAAGATGGTATACTAATGGCAGCTAGCTCAGATTTTCCAATAGAGGTAAAGCATTTCCAAAAAGGAAAAGATGTTTCAGTTCCAATCTACATAAATTCAGTTATATCTTTTGAATGTAAATTGGAACAACAACTTGAATTGGAAAGTGAGTGCACTCTAGCAATTTACAAAGTAGTTCAAGCTAGTGGTGTCGCTGGTTTAGATCCCTATTTCAATGATAAAGTTGCAATTGCAAAAACCATTGAAATTATGTCTATAGCAGCAGTTGACACTTATATCGTTAATAAAAAATTAGGAAAATAGAAGTGAAGAAAAATGGTTTTTTCCAAGAAGAAAAAATACGTCAAATACGAACTTAATTACAAACAAAAGCAGAAAGTTGTGAAATTGGCTACGAAATTAGAGAGTCATCCTGACACAATAGTTAACAGAATTGAACAGTTTCTTGATGATTCATCGGAAGTTATAAATCTTGACACATGGCAGACTATTCTAACTTTTTTGAACCTTAAGTTACTGGAAGAAAAAACAAGACAAAAAGCTGATGATATCATTGAAACTAAGAAAAAAATCAAAATACAGCATAAACTACTAGAAGAGTATGAAGACGATTATATGGCAATTGTAGCTCTTGGGAAAGCTCTTGAATCTTTGAATAAGGTATAGGTGATAAAATGAGTGATAAAAATAAATACAACATTTGGATTCCGGATCAAACTGCAGAACACTTTCTAGACTTAGAGGAATTTGTTGATCAGCTGATTACGTTTTATCCCTTTCTTTCATCTGTAGATTTAAACGAATTGAGTAAGATGAAAAATCTTGATGATGAAGTTGAGAAGACTACTGAAGAATATAGTCAATTGTGTCAACAGGTTGGAAAAGTTATGCAAGAATATGGTGTAATCAATTTTCAAGGAAGTGAGCTTTTTACCCGAAATACAGTTACTGGTTTAAAGTTAGGTTTACTTATGGGAAAACTGAAAAGAGCGAAATCTATGTGGGGAGAAGAATTAAATATCGATTACCAAGCAGCCAGAGAACTTATCCAACATTTCTCAGATAGATATCTTATGAAAAAAGATGAAGAATAATCTGCTTTTTTCTTTCTCACTATTTTCAATTTTGCTTTTTTTCAAGAAAAGTTCTTAAAATAAATGTAAATTGAAAAGTAGAGAGACTTGTCATCTTAGTAAATTTAGATGATTTTTCTTACCTTCCAACTGTGATGATCAATGGTTAGTGCAGCTCTACAATTAGCAGGAATTATCCTAATTGGAATAGTAGTACTCATTAGTATCATCGGTCTGATGGTAGAACGTATAGATACTCCTAAAGTAACAATTATGGGTGCTGTTGTCGCTGGTTTGATTTTCAAATTTATGACTAATTGGGAGAATTTGTTGGAGACTTATACGCTAAAAGAGCATATTCCCAGTAACTTTCTAGAAGCTCTAACCCAGATGGTTGATGTAGATGTTATCCTGATAATCTTCTCAGTAAGTACAATTGTAGCTGTAACAAAGAGGGCTGGATTCTTCAATCTCATTTCTATGTTAATAGTTAAAAAAACTAAGGGTAATCCTTTGAAACTTTTTATTGCTTTAGGAGCTTTTAGTTTTCTGCTCAGTATGTTTTTCGATAATCTGAGTGCTATTATCATTCTCGGTTCTTTAACAGTAATTGTGTGTAAAGAATTAGAGTTGAATCCTCAACCTTATATTCTATTTGTTGGTACTAATACGATTATTGGTGGGCTTCCAACCCCTGTGTCTTCTCTACCTAACCTGATTTTCTACAAATCCTATCAAGCACTTATGGATGCGAATCCTTCTTATCAAGGAGGTCCTTTTGATTTAAATTTCCTTAAGTTTACACTTATCATGCTTCCAGCTGCAATTATCTTCTTTGGGGTAGCAGTAATCTATTTTCTATTTCTTTACAAGCATGAAATTCGTAAGAAGATGTCTGAAGAAAAAGTGGAGCAAATTGAAAGAATCAATATTTGGGCTAGTGTTAAAAACAAGAAAGATGTAATCAAATCTATAACTATTGTAGTTATACTATTCACTGGGTTCGTTTTATCAGATTTACTGAATCTAGGTATGGGGTACATCTCGTTATTTGTCGCTATGCTCACTTTGTTGATGTTTAATGACAAATTAATGGAGTCTATCAAGAATGGTATAGAATGGGAAATGATAGTCTATTACATAGGTCTTTTTGTTTTAATGGGAATATTCACAGGTGTTGGTTCTCTTGAACCTGTTAATATTTTACTCACAAATTTGACAGGCACTGCAACAAAAGGGAATTTGATTCTTGTAGCTTTTATTGTGGGTTTAATAGGTCTTCCTATAGCTGGTTTTCTCGATGCTTCTTCAGCAGCTATATTATTTTCTCAGATTTTCAACAAAGTATCCTCAAATATCGGAATTCAAGGTCTAGGTTTCTGGACATCTTTTGTTTTTGCAGGTAATATGGGAGGATCTTTATCTCCAATAGGCTCCATTACAATATTGATTGCTATCAAGGTGTTAAATAGAGAAGGAGATACTATTACCTTCTGGGAATACATCAAGAAAACTCTAGGTCTAACCATAATTCATGCTGTTCTAGCAATGTTTTACTCTTTTGTACTTATCGCAATAGGGATTTAAATCTAAAGTTTCTCATTTTCTTCTAGTTTCTTCTTAGACTTAGATTTCTTAGTTTGTGGTGATCTAAAAGCTATTTTGAGTAGTATTGGTGTTAAAAATACTGTAACTAGGACCAATATAATAACAACTGAATAGAGATCATTGGCAAATGCTATCGCACTATCATTTGCTGCAAAGATTTCTGTTGCAGCATTTAATCCTATAGCTGAAATAACTAGCGTAATTTCTCCCTTTGGAACCATTCCAGTTGCAATTCTTCCTGAGGAAATAATATCCGGTTTCCTGCGTTTCCACCATCTTGAAATCTTTCTCTCATCAGTAGGTTCCTCTTTCTCAACAACTATCTCCTCCTTTTTACTAAATCTTCTTTTCATTCTACTTATGAAATCTTTTAGAGGATTAGTTGCAAACATTGCACCAGTAAAGGATCCTATGATTTTTGATACAATTATGATTGGAATAATTATAATGTATATAGGGTTAAATTGAGTAAGAACAAAGGAACTTCCTACAAAAAAGAAGAACAATGGAATAAATGACCCTTCCCCAATTTTTGTGAAAGTTTCTAAAGTATCACTCATTAAGTATTTGTTTCTTTGCATTCCTATTCCTAAAAGGAAAGCTCCTATAGCTGCGGAAACGCCTAAGAATTCAGCAAAATATGCCATAATAAGTAGAATTGCAAGTACTATTCCGATTGAGAAATAGCTAGTTGATGCTAAAGAAAATGTGTTGAATCTGCCTTCAAAGAATTCCAGAATTTTTGGTAAAATGTATAAGATAACAAGAAGTAAAACACCAATGAATAGAACTTGAACTAATATCGACAGAATAGGACTTAAAACAAATAGTGAACTCCCTGAGAAGAGAATTCCCGAAATTACAAGAAGAAAGAAAAGACCCAAAAAATCATCAAACACTGCTAGACTAAGCAAAGTTTGACCTTCTTTTGTATTCAACCTTTGAATATTGCTCAATGTTCTAACTGTAGTACCAATGCTTGTGGGAACGAATATCAGCGCGAAAAAAGCAGATACACCAATGATTGCACTCCCTTCAATCGAATGATAATTTGAGGTAGATGTGAAGATTATGAAACTAAAAAGAAAACCTAAACCATAAGTGATACTGACATCTATTAAAGAAATGAAAAGGTTTCTTTTTCCAGCTCGTTTTAATTCCCTCGTTTTGATTTCTGCACCAACTATAAAGAGCAATATTAATATGCCAATTTGAGCAAAGGGTTCTATACTTTCTTTCAAACTTCCTTCTCCAATGAAAATAAAGGGATGATCACCACCAATGCTGAACTCATTCAAGCCAAATAGTAGGAAAATAGGACCTCCAAATAAGAATCCTGCAAAGAGTTCACCTAGTATTGAAGAAAGTTTCAGTCTCTCAAAAATCTCACCAAGTATTCTTGCTGTAATTAAAGCAATACCAAGATAAAGAAAAACGTTGAAGTTAAAACTCATACTCATAGCTCCTGATCATTCATCCATATCGATACAAGCACCAGCCCAGTTTTCTTGGAGGGTTTTCAAGATATCCTCCAGAAAAATCAATCCTTCAACTTTAGATTTTCTATCAGCTTGTCGAGGTAAGAAAACTGTGTTATATTTTTCCATCAATCCAGCAACACGTTCAATGTTATCTTCGTCTCTAACTAAAGGGATATCGGCACGTAATAGGTCAAATGCTGTGACGCATGAAAGAACGTGGGTTCTTGAAAAAACCTCTGTGATTTCAGTATGTCTGGGTCTTAGTAGAGATAACAGGTGTCTCATAGTAAGCAAACCAACAAACTCTTCCTTTTCATTATAAACCATAGCAACTAGACTTTTATCTACCACTAGAAAATCCAATAACACAGAACAACTAGTATAATCGTAAATTATTGGTACTTTTCTAATAGGAAAATCTTTAGCTTTCATTTCCTTTATTTTAGAAAAAACATCTTCCATTATGTCTTCCATGAAATGAAAAAGATTTCAAACTAAAAAATGTTATCTAATGTAAAAAACTAATGTTTTCTTCTCTTCTTCTTGAAATAATCGCAATTCTTTACCTTGAATCTGAATTTAGAGATTCGATTGCTGAATCTTACAATGCCTTTTTCTCTATTTTCATCCACATCTTCAGAATCATCAGCTGAGTATTTTACCTCATCATATATCTTCACTACTCTATTTTCAGCTAACATAGCTTCTGCAACTTCAAGTTGAGCTAGTTTTCCACCAACTTCTCCCGCTCTATGAATAGCCCACCTAACGAGTAAAGGACCGATTATTTGAACTATAATAATTGTTCCAGTGATTGTGGTAAAAATCAAATGAGCATGACTTTCATAAGCTGTACCTCTGAAAGTTTCCTCGATGCTAACAGCTAAACCAAGAGCTACTCCTGCTTGACTAAATAGGGTGAAACCTAGATACTTACTAATAACTGGTTTGCACTTTATTGCTCTTGCCGTAAGGCTTACAAAACCAACTTTACCGATAGTTCTCCCTACGAGATAGATTGCACCTATTATACCAATATATTGTAAATCTGAAGGATTAACATTAAATCCAACAACTATGAAGAATAAAGCAACAATAGGACTTCCAATTTTGAAAATATCGTGGAAAACTGCTTCTGTTTTCTTCTTGGATTTCGTAAAAGTAGCGATAATAATACCTAAGCACATCGCTGCTAAAATAGCTGAAGAGCTAATGAACATGGTTATTCCTATAACAACAACTAATGCTCCAATAATTAACTCAAGAATCTCAGCATGATCCTTAACTCGATTTATAGCCCAAGTAATGACAACCCCTGCAATTATACCTATCCCAACAGCTGCAAAGGCTTCTATAGCAAATTCTTCAAAAACTTGAAGAGCACTAAAATGATACTCAGGTAAAGTGCCTTTAGTTATGCTGGTAGTTATCTGAACAAGAAAAATCGATATAATGTCATCAACTGCTAAGATGAACAAAACAGCTTGTGTAAGTGGACCTTTTGATTTGTATTCCCATAAAACATCTACCGTAGCAGCTGGAGCTGTAGCACTTCCAAGAGCCCCTAGGATAAATGCAAAATTCCACCAGATGGGATCACCGTATATTGCTGTTGTAACCAGACCAGTTATTACGGATATAACTACAAAAGTTCCTATACTATCAGCTGCAAGAACAAGAAAAAGTTTCTTGTTGATTTTTTTTAATTCCTTCCAAGATAGTTCAGCTCCAATGTTGAACCCAATTATTCCCAAAGCTAACGTCACTAATATAGGCGTAACTTTTCCTATAAAATAGTATGAAATTAAATGAGCTTTTCCTCCAAACTGCCAGAAAGAGATATCCTGAGCGATTTGAATTTTTGTGAAAGCACTTTTCCAAATATATCTGTTAGGCAGACCTATTACAAATCCCATCAAAATAAATCCAAGAACTTGGGGAATGTGGATTTTTTTAAGCAGATTAGCACCAATGAAACCTACCACTAGAATTGATCCTAATTCTAGTATAAGCAGGCCTGTTTGGGCTATGTCCACCATGGTTATTCTATAAGTAAAAAACTATATTATTTAATATTTTCTTTAGTAAATATTTGTGCTAATTAGAACAGTTTTTCATAAATTAAACGGTTTTTTTCTCTTTGATTTTTACCCATGATATTTATTAGAAAATAGTTAAGAAAATTAAACTTATTCTGTTGTATGTATCCGTCTCTCAGAGCATCTTGGAAGAGTTGCTCACCTAGTTCTGTTCTTGTTACTGTGATATTTGAACTAATTCCTGCACCTCCAATCGAGATATCTGCAAAATAACCTGTATAATCAGGACAGAGTAGACGACAATTTTCTCTTGATTTAGTTTTCAAAATTCTTCTTGAAGAGAAGTCGTATTCTTTCCCAGATTCTGTTCTATAAATATATCTTTCTTGATCTTGAGGATTCAATCTCCAAAATCTCTTTGTTCTACGTTTAAGTGCTTCAAGATTTGAAAAATTCTCCTCTAACCCCTTCTTTTGAAAATAGATTTTCAAATCTTCTTTAGAAGGTACTCCACTTCCACAGAAAAGCGAAATAACTAACTTGATTTTTGAATTCAAAGTAGCTGTTTTGAGATCTGAACCAAATTTCCTAATAGCATAAGCTTGACAAGGTAAGGTTGTAATGGCTAATGATTGAATGGCAGTATCTTCTATTACTTCTGATAAACTGCTCAGAGACATAGTCGGTAAGTATTTACTCCCTCCGGAATTTAGGAGGTCTTTTTCTGATGTAACTATCTTTCCAGTAGGAAATCTCTGGTTATGTTTAAAATCTGTAATAATTGCTGCATCAATTAGTGATGTTTTCAGGGCGTATAAGAGTAAAGATAGAGTAGTACCACCTATCATGGCATGTTCCTGAATATCTTTTCTTGTTCCTCTGCTAATGTATAAATTTTCAAAATAACCAAATGGAACATCCTTTAATTTTGGGTGAATGTGTTCTATACTGGTGTTTTCTGCTTTGTCAACTAGTTTTGACATATAACGTTGCTTCTGATTCTGAGAACATATTTGAAGGCATTTACCACAATGAATGCAATTTTCATTTACTGTAACTTCCATATTTGAGTAACTTATTGCATCTTTAGGACAAACTAAAATGCAAGCACCACAGTAATTACATTGACCAGTTTTAAAGAAGTCATTGACAGTATTAGAATTCTCTAAGAAAAATTCTAGTGCTTGATTTATGTTCATCAATTATACATTATATCTACTTATCTTATATAATCTTCTACTTTTTTAAGCTATAAATTTAAAAATAACTAATGAACAACCCACTTATGAGTTCTGAATTTGAACAATATGCTACTGCTCAATATGTTCACGTGGGAGATACTGGAGAAGATTTACTAAGAGTACATTCTTATGAACCTGAAGGAGAGATAAAAGATACTTTAGTCTTATTACCCGGTTTTGGTAGTCTACCCAGTGCTTGGGACAAGGTTCTTATGGAAATGATGAAAAAATACAGAATTTATGTAATAGAGACTCGAGAAAAACATACTGCTCAACTAGGAAAAAAACCTGATTTTTCTCCAGAAAGATTCGCAAAAGATGTTGTTGAAGTAATTGATTTCTTGAAGATTGAAGATTATCTTATGATTGCTTCTAGTTATGGAGCTGGGTTTACACTTCTAGCCATGAGTATGGGGCTTATGTCTCCTAGATCTGTATATATGATCGGACCAGTTTTAAGAGTTGAAGTTCCTTGGTACACTTGGCCATTTGTGTATATTATGAATCGTCCTCTCTGGTATCTATTTGTTAAACCAGTAGCTAAATTTGTTATCAAATATTTCTATTTAGACAGAAGTCAAAAGGAACAAGCAAAAAAATATCATGGGTATTTTGATAGTTACAATGTTAAACGTGTTAGAAAAACCATGATGACTCAGAAGAAATTTAGAATAACTAATGAGCAATTAGCTAAAATTGAAAGAAACTGTATCTTTGTTGCAGCTGAAAAAGATAAGGCTCATGCCTCATCGATTACTCTCGGAATCCATGAAGCGGTTAAAGGTTCTCGTTATTATGATTTAGGAACAAATATTGCAACACATAGTCTTCCATTAGTTGAATTAATTGAGAAACTTGAAAGTGAATAGATACCACTTTCAAAATATTTTTTAAACGTAGGTTTTAGTTTTGTTCAATCCATGTTCAATCGAAGCAAGAATAGTAAAGCATTTTCGATCATCTTTTACCGAACTTTAATCGGTTTAAGTAATAGATTGACTCAATATTTTATACCTTTATTTATAATTTTTCTAAATTGGAATGACTTCTACTATGGGTTGATTTTTGCTGTTGCAGGATATATTGCTTCAGGCATGATAATTGGCTTAGGCTACATTACAGATGTAAGAAAAAGGAAGTACACGATGATAGCTGGTTTAGGTGCTGCAGGCATATCTATGTTCCTCTTCTATGCGTCAAGTTTCACCGATATGAAAGGGTGGATGATTGCGGCTTATTCTCTTTTTGGCGTTTCTAGATCTTTAACTCAAATTTCACTTACTACACTTCTGGCTGATGTAACCCCTTCGAAAGAAGAAAAAACAAAATTCTTCGGGTATATGCATTTCTTCTGGAATTTAGCAGGAGTAGCTGCACCGCTAATGGGTGGAGCTTATCTAACAATTTATGCTAACTATCGAACACATTATGGCAGTTTTACTTCTTTCAATGGTGGGAATTTTAGTGACTTCCATCTAATAGCTGATAAATCTACTTACATGAATATGATTCTTTTCATTGCTATCTTCTTGATTGTAACTATGTTTCTTACCTTCAAATTCCCCATTGCAGATACTTCAAAAGAAGAAGCTAAAGACATTTCTAGAGGTGAGGATTGGAAAGAGTATGAAAAAGGTAGCAAGAAACCATTAGGTTTCCAGCTGTTGGCATTCTTCTTCTGTGAAGCAATAATTGGTTTCACGTCAGGTGTAGCAATCCCCTTTATACGGAAATATATGATTGAAGATCTTTTAGCTACGGACATGGAATGGGCAATAATACTTGCAGCTTCAAACGCGGGTATAGCTTTTGGTAGTCTAGCTATAGTTCCACTAAGTAATAAGATTGGCAATGAGAAAATTTTAGCTATCTTGCATTTTGCAGTACCAGCTCTAGCCTTAGGTTTAGCTTTGAGTCCAGGGTTAATTTTAGGTTCTATATTCTTTGTTTTTAGGAGTTCTTCAGCAAACATGTCTCGACCAGCGTGGAACTCTTTCTTCTACAGCTGGTTACCTCCTCAATATCGCGGTTCTTCAACAGGATTTGTTTCTGCAGGTAGGAGACTTACGCGAGCCTTGGGGACAACAATCGGGGGATATATTTACACTGCTGCAGGAAGAATTCTTCCTTGGACATTTCCAGTGGTAACTCTTGCATATCCTATAGCCATAATGATTCCAATTATAATGCAGAGATTTCTTAAGAAAAACAAGGAAGAAGAAACAGCTGAAGTTGTTGTTCCTGAGAGCATACATTATTGAAATTTCTATTTGATTAGACTCGTTGCTAAATGAACACTTAAATATTCATTTTTGCTATAAAAGGATTAGAATTTGCTAGTCTTACATTGATATTTAAGTAAACAGCATTATGTACATTAGGTTGTAAGAGGAAAATAGATGTTTAGTCCCTTCAGTATACGTCACCAGAAAACTTTCGAAGAAGAATCTATTCAAACCATAGTAGGTTCTATTCCTGATACTGACAAGAAAGCTTTAGACTCTTTTACTAAAAAATGTATCAATTATGCATTAAGTAATGACGTTAGCACAGAAATAAGGGATTTAGCTGTAGACATTGCAATATGTACTCGAGATTTTAAGTCTGTTCTAGACTTAACAGCTAATCTTACAAAACCTGAATTTTTCCTATATCGGGCTTATGCTTTCTCTAGAATAAATCAAACAAACAAAATAGTCAGTTTGAAGCTACAATTTCAACAAAAGTATGATGAAACTCTAGGTTCTCCTCTACATATGTTTATTACTGGATCATTAGAATTCTTACTTCTTTACGGAGAACAAAATTATCCAATGGCACTTACAACAGTCGAGGAGTTGGAAAGTCATACCGAGCTTTATCTCGATGTTTTCGAGGGAAAACTTTACACTTTTCTGATTTATACTTTAGCTGCACAAGCATTTTTATTGATTAACAATTTTGGTAAAGTTGAAGATCTAGCAAGAAATGTCCTAAAAAGTGCTGTTAAACAAAATGATCCTTATTTTCAATCAGTTGCGTTAAATCTTATAACTACTGTTTTCATAAATCAAGGTGAGTTCAAGAAAGCTCAAAAGATGTTAAATGCGGCAATTATTCCGACTGAAGAGACAGGTCTTTCAGCTGATCGTGCAAGTTTATTAAATAATTCAGCTAAACTTGAAATCGCAAAAGGGGATTATGAACGTTCTATCAGGTTATTGAGACAAATTCATCAACTAGTTTCAAAGAATCCTAGAGCCAAAGCAGTTAGTGCGACAAATATTGCTGAACTGAGTCTGCTTCTTGAAAATTATGAAGAAGCAAAAGAGATGTTAGATGTAGCTTTACAGCTAGAAGTAGAACATGATCTAAATCTAATTCAACCTTACCTTTTATCAGCTTGGATAGCCATTGAGAGAGGGAATTTCGAACTAGCAGAGTCTTCATTGTTGATATGTAAGCAGAGATTAGATGAAGTAGGCGAGTTAAGAGTAAAACCTAATATCTATTACTATGAGGGAATGATGTTCAAGAAACAAGGAAAACTTGATGAAGCAATTGAAGCTTTACAGATTGCAAACAAAGCAGCTTCAGATATGGATAACGTGGAATTTCTAATTAAGGCTCAATTTGAGCTTGCAGGTCTTCATCTTGACAGGTTTAATAATAACAATGAATTAACTGATTATTCAGCTGTTTTAGGTTATTTAAACAATCTTACCTATCTATCTCAAGAACAATTCATCCCTAAACTCATGTGTGATATACAACTGATTAAAGGCCTATTACTAATTCATGGCGGAAAAACTGAAAGGGCAATTGAGGCTCTAACTGAAGCTTATGAACAAGCTAAAAGATTCAATTACACCAAAGTTTTAAGAGATGCTCAAGCACTTCTTGCAGAAATAAATAAAGATCAAAAGATAGGTAAATTTAATCAAATACTTGAAGAAAAAGGATTCCAGCAGGCAGATAGAATGTCTGAAACATTAAAGAAATATCAAGGTTTCAAATTTGTCAAAGCACCAAAACTTGTAGCCTCGAAACTTTATGGTTTAGCTATTGTAGAATCTGATACTGCCGTAATGAAATATCGTTTTACAACCAAACACGAATACAAGGATGAAGCTTCATTGGTTCCAATGTTAGTTGCTGCTATCAATGTCTTCTCCCAGAGTGTCCTAGAAGAAGATCTGATTTTAACTGAAGTAAGTCAGCATGGACGTGATTTACTCATTGATATGGTAGGAGAATATATCGTAATTGCTATTACTGAAAAAATCACTTTTAACTTGAAAAAACAATTTAGTAAATATGTTGAATCTCTTCGAAAACTTATGCCAAAACTTGAACCTTTAGGGATTCGAGACACACATTACGAAGTCTTAGACAGAGTAACAAACGTCTATTTCTTGCAGGAAGGGATTCTGGAAGAGAGAGCTAAAACAGAAAAACTCGATCTAGCCAGAAGCTTAGAAGAACTAGGTAAAATGTTGGAGAGAGTGGAGGTTGAATTAGAAGAAATGTTAGCGATGGAAGATATAAAAAATGAACTTAAAATTATCGAAATGGTTGACATGGAACTTAAGAAAATAGACACTATGTTGAAGAGCAAAGATCCAACTCTATTGTCTTATATCGAAACTTATGGTATTCCGATTGTCAAGTCATCGTATGAAACATTTGATTTAACTGAGACAGAACATTTTGATCTTGAAGCAGATGAAGTAGAACTACAAGGTGACGAATTTGAGATGGAAGGATTTGAACATGAATTACCTCTCAGAGTTGAAGATTTAGCTGACATGAGTGTTGCAATTGAAGAGAATCCTGATGATGTTTTAGAACTAGATGGCCAGCTAAAATCTATAGAGCAAGATCTCGAAGATATGACTGAATTAGAAAGTATGACTGAAGAGTCGACCACTTCAGATACTTCAGCTGATGAGGTATTATTGGATGATGAAGAAATAACTATTCAGATAGAAGAGAAAAAAATAGCTAAAGAGGGAAAACAAGCTCTTGAATCTAAGATAGCAGAGATGTCTATTCCAGTTCCAGATAAGAAACCCGAGGAAGAAGAGGCTGATGAAACAACTTCAGACTTAGAAGATGCAGAAGACCTTTTAGAAAGAGTAGAAGCAATCTTAGAGAAGACTGAAGACATTGTAGATGAAGAAGTGGAAGAGAATGAGGATGAAGAAGTGGAAGAGAATGAGGATGAAG
>CAZPXJ010000036.1:0-5992 GCA_964590855.1 uncultured archaeon | reverse complement strand
TGAAGAAGTGGAAGAGAATGAGGATGAAGAAGTGGAAGAGAATGAGGATGAAGAAATTATTCATTCAAATGACAATGAAATATTCTTTAATAACGATAATGATATCCTTCTTGAAGATGACTCAATCTCTCTAGACGTTGAAGAAGAAACGCTTCAACCTCTGATAGAAGAATTCAGACCAAAAGAAGAAGATTTAGAAGATTTAGAAGATCTAGAGTTTGAATAAAGTGTTCTCTTTTAATTTTTTAATTGTTTTTGAGAAAAGCATTTATACTTCTCAAAAAAACACTAGCTATAATCATTAAAGAGGATAAAAAATGAGTGATAAATGGATATGCACACTTTGTGGGTACGTTTACGATCCAGAAATCGGAGATCCAGATGCAGATATCGCCCCAGGAACTGCTTGGGAAGATGTTCCAGACGATTGGGTCTGTCCTGAATGCGGTGCTGAAAAATCAGATTTTGAACCTTACGAATAAATTATTTCTCTCTCCTTTTATTTTTTCTACTTTTTATTTCTGTTTTAGCTATTTCTACTATGAACTACCATAGTTTCTCACATTATTTTATTTATTAGAAAAATATAAGGAAAGAGTTTTACTGTACTCTCTTCTACTTATGCCTTATAATAATTTCTAACTCGAAAAAAGTAAAAATTCTTAAGTGTCCGTTTTGTAGAGAATTTAATGCTACCCGATATTCTAGCAAAAAAAATAATTAAAACAGAAGTATTGAAACTATCAATTTTAGCATTTATAATAATTACTGGAGGAATTATTCTAGGTATTTTTGTACCTCTGAAAGAATTTTTGAGTTGGATAGATTTCACGTTTTATGCATCTATAGGATTTTTAGTGATTGTATATCAAGCCATTTCATTCTATATGAAAACCAAGAAGGTTAAACGTGTTATGGCTATGGATTTTGACGATGTACTGACTGACGATGTACTGACTGAAGATATACCTGTTACTAAGAGTGATACTTTCGGGAGGCAAGAATACAAAGGAAATGTTAAAGTTGATGAAAATGCTGCTTCATTTTGCCCCAGATGCGGAAGCAGTTTCACAAAAACATATCGATTCTGTCCTAATTGCTCTTTTGTTGGAATAATCAAGAAGTTGAAATAAAAATCCATTGTCTCATTATTGTAGCTTGATAATTACTGCATAAAGCTTATTAAATCTCCCTTAATCTATTTTTATGATGAAAGCAAAGTACTACTTTCTTCTAACTATTCTATTATCTTCACTTGTTTGTATTTCTCTTACATCGAATACTGCAAATTCTGTATATGCAACCGGGATAAGTGATGTTAGCTGGATTGCTGGTTGTTTTTCCTGTCACGATCAAACTCTCACTCTGATCGGTATGGAAGGATTCAATTATAGTATAACAGAAGAAGAAATTCACTTTATAGAAGATGGAGGAATTTATCCTAATCCTTTGGGTGGTACATCCTATACAAGTGTAGGAGCTTATGCTACCTTTCCAACATTAGATGGGCGACTTCATCTTACTTTTGAAGGAAGGGCTAAAGCAGAACATCCTGATGCAGTCCTCATGGGAATAAGAATCTATGATCCTAGCAATATGTCTTGGCTAATGAGTTCGGCTAGTAATCCCGAAAATATTTCATCCTTGATTGGTGGGGATTATATTCTTGATACTGGATTTGTTGATTTAACGATAGACATTACTATTCCTGGTTATGATGAATTAGCCGTTTTTTGGAGTTATAATGACTTTTTTGCTGCTGATTGGCATCAAGAAATCTGGATAAAAAACATAGAATTAAACCCACATGATGAGCCTATTCCTGAGGATTCAGATTGGACTGTTGGTTGTTTTTCAGTTCATGATGGAACTCTGAATCTAATTGGTATGGATGGGTTCAATTACTCTATTACTAATAATGAAGTCCATCTAGAAGAAAATGGTGGGATTTATCCTAATCCCTATAATATAACTTCTTATACAAGTGTAGGGGCATATGCCACATTTCCAACAATAGATGGACACTTATATCTAACTTTTGAAGGAAGGGCTAAAGCAGGAAATCTTGATGCTGTACTTATGAGATTAAGGATCTATGATCCTAGTAATATGACTTGGCTAATGAGCTCAGCAAGTAATCCTGGTGAAATAGATGCTCTAGAAAGTTATGATAGATTTTTAGATACTGGTTATATTCAGATGAAGGTCGATGTGACAGTTCCAGGCTTAGAAGAATTAACGGTTTTTTGGAGCTATGATGATTACTTTCTTGCTGATTGGCATCAAGAAATCTGGATAAGAAATGTTGAAGTCAATCCCTCGATCGAATCCACTCTAGGGGGAAAGAAGTGGACATTTGGTTGTTTCTCATGTAACGATCAATCTCTTAATTATATTGGTATGCAAGGGTTCAATTATACCAATGCAGTTGATGAGATTCATATCGAGGAAATAGGTGGAATTTATCCTAATCCTTTTGATTATCCAGAATATACTAGTGTAGGTGCTTATGCTATTTTTCCAACACAGAATGGTCATTTGAATCTAACAATTGAAGGGCGAGCTAGAGCTAATCATATAGATGCAGTCCTCTTAGGTGTTCGAATATACAACCCAAGTGATATGACGTGGTTGATGAGTTCTGCTAGTCATCCAGATAACATTAGTAGAATTACCGGTACTACAACTTTAGATGGTGGGTATGTTACATTAAAAGTTGATGTCACTATACCTGGATACGACAAACTAGCTGTATACTTCAGTTATGACGATTATTTCTTAAGTGATTGGCATCAAGAAATCTGGTTGCAAAATCTAGTCATTTTTCAATCAGAAGAACCATCACCAACTTCTACAACAGACAATCAATTCAGAACAATTAATTTTCCATTAAGCATTATCAGTATTATTAGTTTAATTTCTGTTTGTTATTTGTTTAGCAGAAAATATCACTAAAAGACTATTATTCTAATTTTTCCAATTTTTGCTTTGATTGCTCTATCCACTGTGAAACAACTTTAGAAAAAACTAGTCCCATCTCAACAGTAATAAGATAATAATTATGATCAATACTTCGTTCGAGATGATCTTCAAGATTTTTCTTTGCAAATTTCAGCATTTTTTCGCTTCTGCTTAATTTTTTCTTGAGATTTTCTAAATTTCCTGTAACTTCATCTGATCCAACTTCTGCTCCAAAATAGACTTTTAGTAAAGTTTCCTGAAGCATCATAAACATGTTATTAGTATCGGTGAAATTGTTAGAATCAGCTAACCAATCTTGAAGAACTTCTTTACCTCCCCTAGTTATCGAATACATTTTTCTAGAAGGTCTGACACCCTGTGGGTCCTTAACCTCTTTCTTTGTTACGAGAAACCCTCTTTCAAGTTTTTTTAACATAGGATAGATTTTACTAAAACTTATTTCAGGCCAGAACATTCCGATAGTTTGAGTTATCTCTTCTCGTAAATCATAGCCATACTTAGGCTCATGACTTAACATACCTAAAATTGCATATTTGTCCATAGTTTCTTTAGCTACTTTTGGCACACGTTTCATCTCAAATTTGTTAATTCAACTAGATTTACTTAATATAAATATGTTTTTATATATAATATTCTAAAATAGAATATATAATTTAGAAATTTTGGTGTAAATATGGAAACGTCATCAGAAAACATTGTTGATTTGAAATTAAGTAGAAAACATCCAAAAAGACAAGGATTGCGAAAAACAATCATTTTTACTTCTTCCTTTCTATTTCCAGCAATATTCTACTATTTATCACCTTATGTACCTATTCAAGGTGGTTTTGATGGAGTAATAGTTGGAAGTTTAATGGTCTTTGCAGGGATGTTCATACAATCATTATTATTGGGTAGAGCATATTGCGGTTGGGTATGTCCCGTTGCTGGAATGCAAGATGCAATAATCAGTATAAAGAAAAACAATCGTAGAGTCAAAGCAAGGTCCTTCTTTGTAAAATGGGTAATTTGGGTACCTTGGATTATATTTGTAATAATCAATCCGTTTGTGTTGGGATCAGGAATAAACAGCGTAGATTTCTTTCACTTGACAAGAGAAAAGTGGTACATTTCTTTATCCTCTTACAATATGAATGGAGATTTTGATGGTTCATATGTTATCTACTATGCAGTGATTGCTTTAGTACTAATCTTAGCCTTGACAGTAGGTAAACGTTCCTTCTGCCATCATGTTTGTTGGATGGCACCATTTATGATAATAGGAAGATGGTTAAGCAATTTTCTCAGAATTCCTTCATTGAGAATGAAAGCAAATAAAGATGCGTGCATTGAATGTCACAGATGTGATAAGGACTGCCCAATGAGTCTCCCAGTTGAAGAAATGGTTCTAAGAGGAAAATTTGAACATCGAGAATGCATTCTATGTGGAACCTGTGCAGATGTCTGCCCTAAAGGAGTAATTGTTTATTCCTTTAGTTCTTTCAAGAAATAAGACTCTTCCCTTTTTCTTCAATAGTGTCGTTTGAAGAGTTCCCCTCCTCTGAAATCTCCGTTTCGTTCTTCATAATCATTTTTCTATTAGTTAGCAATTTAACTGCAATAATTATTGATAAAACGACTGAAATAGAAAGAAGACTCAATATCAGTATTTTTACGATTAAATCATTAATTTGAAGACAATAAGAAATTCTATTTATTGCAGCAATATAAGGCAATAATGAAGTAGATATTGTAAAGCTAAAAACACCAAAAATTACAAAAAAGAACGAGCTTTGGTTTTGGGTAAAGTTTTCATTTTATCTATTTTTCTTAATCTGTGGTAAAGAATTGAAAAGATATATAGAGATAGACAATAACAGATAATGAAGAAAATAGAGCTAAAAAAAGAGATATAAAGGTTACTAATATAATCAGATATATTCTCTTCTTTCAAAATTGGGTAAAAGCACAGTATAGTAGAAAATAAATGTATCATTGAGCTTAAAACCGCGACACTAACTATTAGGATATAGAAGTTCTTGGTTTTAGAGGAATAATTTAGAATTAAACCTATTTTTCTTATGAAAGATTCTAACACAAGGAAGAATATCGGTAGAACGATTAAATTAAGAAATGAAAGGAAAAATGCGATTGTACCAAGAATGTCAATCCAAGAAAAAGGAGGGTCAAAAGAAAAACCATATGAAAAAATGTTAATAAAATTGATTATAGCTTCAAAGATTAAGATAATACTTAGGATTAGATATTCATTCTTCAATCCTAGAAAATCAGAAGAAGTTTCATTTTTACTCATTCGAATGCATTAGAATATCTTTATTCTTGATAGAAGAAACTTTCTAGAAGAGAAATGGGATAGCAGAGAAGAAAGAAAATGAAAAGAAAAAGAGAGGTTAATCTAGAGCTGGGTAAGGAGCCTGTAAGGGAGCCTCAGATCTTAATTCTTCTAAGGTGAGCTGTATCTGTTCATCGAAATCAACGATTTCTTCTCTAGATTCCTTTTCAATTTCTTCTCTCTCTTTGATTGCTTTCATTTTCTCTTCGCGGAGTTGGGCAATCTTTTCAAGATTCATATATTTTATAACAACTAATCCTACAATTCCTCCAAGGAAGATAGCTATTGTTAGTATGATAAATATCCAACTAGTTGAGATTACTCCTGCTAGTCCAGCAGCTATACCAGAAGCTGTTACTGAAGCAGCTGTGATAACTGTATCAATAACGCCTGAAATTTTTCCTAAATCCTTGTCTGGAACTATTCTTTGTAGAAGGGTAGCGAATGGAAGGTTGAATCCTACATTAATACAGCCTACGAGGATCATTCCTACCCATATCCATGCTACACCTCCTGGTAAAAAGGGAGCTAATCCAAGAAAAGCAATGCAGAAACTTGCAGCTAATATTGTCACAGTCATAAAGGTTAACTTTCTTTTTATTTGCCCTTTAATTGAAAGGACTACTGCGAGTATCAATCCACTGATCGCAGCGAAACTCATCATCATACCAAATTGCT
>CAZPXJ010000035.1:8749-23929 GCA_964590855.1 uncultured archaeon | reverse complement strand
TATCCTCTATTTCATCGAAATTTATTTCTATTCCTAATCCTGTCATGTAATCAATTTCATAGTAGAGAGAAGCTACATATCCTGATACTATGGTAAAAGTAGCAGTGTCTGAATCTACTTCATTACTACCGTATTCTGTCCAAGCTTTTATTTGATGATTACCTAATGCAAGGTTCAAATCTAGAGTTGCAAAATAACGGTCTGTACTTAGATATTGAGTCATAAGTATAGATGGTCCGTTATCAAGTGAATAGAATACTGCAGAGAAGGTTCCAGTTGCATGTACAATTAGCTCTGTAGTTCCGCCTTGTAAGTATATATCAGATTGAGTATCAGCACCTAAGCTGCGGATATCAACAGGATCTAATCCCCCAGAGGGGTCTTCCCAAGGTCTAGCATAGAATTGATCAACAGTACTACTAGTTGAAATCATAATTAATGGTACTATTGCTATTATAGCAAAGATGAAAATTGATATTTTTTTCTTCATGAAATTCACCTAAGTAAATGCAATATATCGGCATATGTTTATAAGCTTTATCCGAAAAAATGCGATAAGTTTATTTACTTAATTGAAGATTTTTGTTTTGGGTTTAGTACCCAAGTGAAACTTATGAAAAAGAAAACAGTCTTAATTGGATTTATTGCAGCTGCAATAATTATTGTTTCTTCAGTAACTGTAGCAGCAGAAGATCCTGTAGACAAATATGCTTTAATCATTGGTGTTAGTGATTATAAGGCTATCAATGACTTAAGTTACTGTGATGAAGATGCTACCGACTGGTACAACTATCTTGCTCCTTTAGGGTATCAAATCACTTTGCTTGGAGACAATCAAGCAGGTAATTTTCCACAATATGATGGATTAGCAACCGAGTATAATGTTAAGAATGCTTGGGCGACTATCATTGCACAAGCAGACGCAAATGACATAGTAGTATGGGCTAGTTCTGGCCATGGAGCAGAAGTAAATATCGGTGGTAGAAGAAGAAAAGACCGAATCTATGTACAAGTTCTTTGTATGTGGGACACTTCTTCTGGTGAAAATGGTGAAGATGGGCTCATCTATGACTCAGAATTCAAAACAATGATGGCACCAGCTGTTAGTAATGTATTCATTTTCTTAGATCACTGTAATACTGGTGGAATGAATGAATTAATGACAAATGCAAATGCTGGCAACATCTACATGGCTACCTCCTGTACTGCAGATGGATATGGTTATGATGATAGTTCTCATTTGAATGGTGCATTCACCTACTGGTTCCTAGAATATACTTTACAAGGTATTTATGGCGGAACAGCATCTATGGAAGCAACTTTTGACTACACACTTTCCGTTTATCCATATGGTGGAGATGATACACCAATGGAATTTGACGGAAATACTGGCGTCGATTTCTATTTGCAATAAATAGAAATTCTTTTTCTTTTTTTTTGTAATTTCTCGGATTTTAAGCTTGATTTTGTGCGATATATTTATATTTCAATCTCAAGAAGTATCTTTGATGAAGAAACAAATCATTCTTTATACGTTCTTACTGGTATGTCTATCAGCTTTTGTTTTACCAGTTGTAACTCAAGCTCAACCAATTAGAACAACAACAGAAGATGCTTATTCAGTCTCAATTGTAGATGCATATTACATAGACGATGACATCTATTCTACACTTGAAATCTGGGCTCAAACACAATCATCATCAGAAAACTATTACATTCAAATTACTCTCATCAATCCAATCGGTGAGGAAGCAACTTACCTATTGAAAGTCATGACACATACTGAATTCTTGATCTTAAACATAGTTTTTTATCACCATGCTACAGTAGCAGGAGACTATACGATCCAAGCAACAATAATTTCAAATAACAGATGGTATGCTGAAACTGATATTGTGATTTTCGATCCTCCAAGTGGGGGAAGCTCAGGAGATCCTTATATCGGCATTACAATAGGATAAAAAAACAGGTATTTATCGTGATCCCACATTTCAAACTCTTTCAAGAGCTCCAAAAAAATCCCACAGCTAATTTTTCGCAATTAGCAGAAGCTCTGGAGGATATCACAGATAAAACAGCAAAATCTCATTACGATTTTCTCTTAAAACATGGATATATTCAAGGGATACGAGCGAAATATATACCTGAAAGAATAGGTCTTCAGACTAATACCTACATCTTAACTGTACCTGACATGAAAAGAGTTGAAATATTGGAGAAACTAGGAGACGAGCATTATTTCACAACTTTTCGAAATAGGATTTTAGGGAATACTCAAGGCTTATTCATGCAGTTTGACCTTCCGTCTAAATCTGTAAAATATCTTGATGATCTTATGTTGAAGCTAGAGGAGTTCAACCTCATTGAAAAATATGAAAAAATTCCTTCTACTAATCTCAAATTAGCTACAAGTCCAGAGTTCAAGCATTTTGATAATGATAAAACACAATGGACCTGGAAGATAGCCAATTGGTTTGAATCTTATGATGGGATATCTGAGGAACTACCAAATGAAAGAAGAGAAATTTCAAGTGTTCAGAAGAGAATAAAACCTTTAGATATACAACTATTGGCAGAAATAACTAAAGAGACAAAATATCATCATAAACAGATTGATTTTGCTCGAAAGTTTGATGTTTCTCCTGTCCAGATCACCAGAAGATTGAATTTTCTCAATACAAATGTAGTAAACTATAGGTTGGTCTATAACAGAGCTAAGTTTCAAGCTGTTGATCTAGTACTTTTCAGAGGAAAATGTTCTGAAGAACGAAAAATAAAGTTGTTCAATTTAATTCAAAAGAATCCTGTTCCTTTCGATACTGGTTTTGAACTACTTGAAGATGGGTTCTTGTGGAGAATGAATATTCCACCAGCTTATACTTCTCTTTTTGGTGAATATTTATGGAAAATATGTGCGCGATTGCACTTTTATAGATTTGACCACAATAGGAGTATGTTATACTATTTCTATGACAAGAATTTTGATACAGAAACCAATCAATGGAGAGCTACTAAGAAAGAAGTTTTTGATCAACCACTAGAGTGGATTAAGAAAAAGGTATAATTTACTAACAAGATTTTTATTATCTCGACATAAAAGATAGTTAGATTTGAATGTTAAAAGAGAAAGTCTGTAAGTATATTGATGAAAATAAAGATCTGTTATTAGAGGTTAGTAGAGAGATTCATGAAAATCCAGAACTGAATTTTGAAGAATATAAAGCATCTAAATTATTGGCTAAAAAACTCGAAGAAGCAAATTATGATGTAAAACTAGGTGTAGCTGATCTAGAAACAGCAATACATGCCCAACATCCAAAAATTTCAGATGGACCAACTGTAGCAATTCTTGCAGAATATGATGCCTTACCTGAGATGGGGCATGGTTGTGGTCACAATCTTATTGCAGCAGCTGCCTTAGGGGCAAGATTAGCATTAGGAAATTTCAAAGATGAGATTCCAGGTAAGCTTATTTTCATGGGTACTCCTGCTGAAGAAGGAGGAGGAGGGAAAATTTTCATGATTGATGCAGGTCTGTTCAAAGATGTTGATGCAGCGATGATGTTTCACCCCTCAGCAACCAAGAACATGGCCGGAAGAGGAGGTTTAGCTGTAACAACAGTTAAGATGGAATTCTTTGGTAAAACAGCACATGCTTCATCTGAACCAGAAAAAGGGATAAATGCTTTAGATGGAATCGTTCAGGCTTATAATGCAATCAGTGCGCTTAGACAGCACATTTCCAGTGATGCAAGAATTCATGGGGTCATTACTCATGGAGGAGTGAAACCAAACATTGTTCCGGATTATGCAGCAGCCACTTACTATGTTCGTGCATTAGATGACGCATATTGTCAAGAATTAGTTAAGAAAGTAGAGAATTGTGCCAAAGGTGCAGCATTAAGTACAGGTGCACAAGTGAAAACGGAGATTGTAGGTCACTCCTACAAATCAAGAAATGTTAACATAACTCTTGGAAAAGCATTCTTGGATAATTTGAGGAAACTAGGGTTGCCAATTCATCCTATTCCTGTAGGTAAAGGACTAGGATCGAGTGATATAGGTAATGTTAGTCATGAAGTACCAACAATTCACCCATATCTAGGAATAAGTGAAACAGAAATAAATGGTCATTCAACAGATTTTGCCAAAGCGGCTATATCAGACTATGGTCAGAATCAGATGTTGAATGCAGCTAAAGCGCTAGCTATGACAGCTATTGATGTATTTACCAATAAAGAAATGTTTGTCAAAATGAATGAGGAATTCAATAAAACAAAAAGTTCATAGTTAAGAAATAAAGAGATTTTCTCTCTTAATGTTTTTCTTTTCCATCTTCATTCAAATACAAATATAAATAACTAATTCAATAGATTATGTTGTATGAAGGTATCAAAAGAAGACGTGAGATACTTAGTTTTTGAAGGAGGAGGAGGGAAAGGACTGGCATATATTGGCGTAGCTCGGGCTCTAGAAGAATTGGGCATATTAACTTATATTAAGAAGAAAGTTAGAGGTGAAGAAATTTCTCTTTTAGATCCAAGTAAAATTCATGGTTTAGCAGGTACATCAGTTGGAGCAGTAACAGCACTTATACTTGCTTGTGGATATAATGCTCAAGAAGCAGAGGCGATTATTATGGATGACGTAGGTACCAAGATATTGGACACTGTTGAATTCGATAAAATCCCCACTATTTATACAGAAGACTGTCCTTCTTATGTTGTAGACAATCCCTCTCTCGAAAAAAGTCAACTTCCTCACGATAGATTCTTGAAAGAGTTCTTAGGATCTGAGCAGAAAACTTTTGGAGATCTCTTAAAACTACCAGGTAAAGCTCTCACTGAAGTGAATTTCAGATTTTTAGCAAATATATTCAAGTGGTATGTCTATTCTGAAGCTCGTCGTCAAGGAGCAAAAGAAACATCAAAACACGAATTTATCACCTCAGTTCCAGAAATTATTCAAAAGAAAACAATAAAACTTGCTTTCGATATGATAGTTGATAATCCTTCAGAAAGTATTAGTAGTTTTAAGTTTGAATTTGGGTTCTTTCTTGCTAAAGCCTTTAGAGAGATGGTAGACGAACTAATTGAGAAAAAATCTGGTTTGAAGAATTGTACATTTAAACAATTTTATGATTTTTTTGGAATCGACTTAGTTGTGACAGGTTTTGATGTCTCTACTAATCAAACATATTATTTCAGAAATGACAAACAATGGAAGAATCTTTGTGTCGCAGATGCTGTACGCATGTCAGTCAGTATCCCGATAATTTTTAAACCCGTAGTAATGGGTATTAAAGGCGGAAGTTGCGTATCAGCACTAGAAAAGAATGCTCCTAAGAGTTATATAGTTGATGGAGGGTTAGGGAATTCTTTTCCATTCCATGTATTTGATGAACCAGACTTAGACTTATTGAACCCCAGGGTTTTAGGTTTCAACCTTGCTTTTGTTCGTCCTTTTACTGAGGGAGATACAACATTCTTTGGGTACCTAGAAAGTGTATTTCTTTCTTTACTAAAATTGACTACAGAAGCACAATTTAAACATGAAGAAGAAAGAGATCAAACAATTTTGATCAATTCTAAGGAGTTAAGTGTGCTTGATTTCATGTTTGATGAATTACCTGAAAAGATTGTTGATAAAGCAAAAAGGAATACTTTAGACTATTTCGCATAAAAGGAGAGACATTGCTCAAATTAGATTTTTAAAGAAGCGATATTTCTTCTATAGTTATGTCATTCTTTAAAAAATACATAATTGGAGATTTTTCTCTAATTACATTATTTTCAGTGATATTCTTATTTTTTATACAGACACTTTCAGATTTAGTTGAAAGAATCTATGCATTTGCTTTACTCAATCTTGAACCAGATGAAAATATCCTAGGATTATTATTCTTACTCTCACCACTCATTTTACTTGCATTTTGGAAGAAGATTCCTGATCTAGCTTTACTTATTACAGGCGAGTTAATAATCATATCTCGATTATGCGAACCATTTGCTTCAGGTATGTGGATCTACATGTTCGCAGGTTTATCAGTAGGTAGTTTCCTTGTTTTCTTCCCTGGGTTTATCATTCGAATGAAGAATAGAGAAGAAGAAACTGGTTTTGATTTTGGAATCGGTCTCGCAATAGCCGTAGGATTGTCTATCCTATTTAGAACAGCTGGTGCAACAGTTGACATTTCGCAATATGGATGGTTTCAGATAATAGGTTGGTTTCTTGGTATAGTTGCATCTGTAATTCTAGTTGGATTATTTCTGAAATTTAACACTAAGGATTTAGAGGTAACTAAACCTGCAGATGAACCTATTAAATCTAGTTTCTGGAAAGTGTTAGGATTATCAATAGGAATATTCAGCATATTTATTGCTATTTGGTTTACATTCATGAGTCCGACTGTTGTCACTAGATGGACTGAAGGGAACTACATAGGCATTGTAATTGGAATATTGTTAATGTTAGGTGTATTTGTAGGATTGAAACTCTGGAAACCAGACTTAGTAAACAAATTGAAACCTTGGATGTTGTGGGTTTGGAACGGGTTATTTGCTATATCAATGACCTTAACAGTACTTGTTCATCAGATATTCTTTCCAACAGGTTCTGCAAGTTATCCATTAGTTGCACCTGCTACAATGTGGTATCATCAGATTCCATTAGTATTTATGATAATCCTATCACCTATACTTTACCTTGATTTTACTTTGCTTACAAAGGAGCTAATCAAAGTAAAACCTACTCCTGCAAAAATGGGAGGAAGTTTCACCATAGGAGGATTATTCATTGTTATAATGATCTTTGTACAGATACTTCCAAATATCTGGGGATATTTAGAACCAATTAGCACAGGTTTTAGAGACATGTATTGGCTTGCTTTCTTTATTCCAGGTTTGTTCATCACTCTAAGCGTTTTATTAGTTAAGAAATCATCTTTGTCTTTTGAAAAACTAGTCAAAAAACTGGATACCAAAATTGCTCTATCAGTTGTTTTTGGGTTGATATTTTTGGGTACAATAGTAGGTGGAATCTTAACTGAACCCAAACCAAATTATTCAGCTAGTGGGAAAACATCACTAACAATTATGACATATAATATTCAACAAGGAGTCAATGAATCAGGAGACTGGAATTACGATGGACAATTAGAAGTAATAAAAGCTGTTGATCCAGATATTCTTGGATTACAAGAATGTGACTCTACAAGAATTTCGGGTGGTAATCTTGATGTTATTAGGTACTTTGCTTCTAAGTTGAATATGTATTCATATTATGGACCAAAAACGGTAACTAACACTTACGGAGCTGCAATTCTCTCTAAATTCCCAATAACAAATCCATTCGCATTCTTTGCATCTAGTGATCAAGAACAAATAGGATCAGCTCAAGCTCAAATAACAGTAGGAACTTCAGTGTTCAATGTAGCTGTTCATCATCCAGCTGGAGATTCCGATCAAATAAGAATAGATCAGAATCTAGAGATGCTAGAGCAAGTAGATGGTTTATCGAACGTAATTTACATGGGAGATTTCAACTTCAGACCCTACTCTCAAATGTACAATGACACTACAGCTGTGAGTCTAATTGATTCATATGATTTCGTCCATGGAACTCCATCTGTAG
Organism: uncultured archaeon; assembly: GCA_964590855.1. Classification (GTDB taxonomy): domain Archaea; phylum Asgardarchaeota; class Heimdallarchaeia; order Heimdallarchaeales; family Heimdallarchaeaceae; genus UBA460. The sequence goes on along the minus strand of CAZPXJ010000035.1, from coordinate 16,297 downwards.
ACAACATAGACCACATTTTCCTAAGTTCAGGAACAGTAGTTACAAGTGCACAATATATAGCAGAAGGACAATCAGATCATCCCGCATATTGGATAGAGATAAATCTCTAACCTTCCTTCTCCTTTTTTACAATTCCTCAGTTTTTAAATCACAAAAATAGCTTATTCTTATTTAGAGATTTTATGAAATAAGTTTGTCTTATTTATTACATGAGAATGAACATACTTATTAAGCCCTTCTCAAAGGTTAGTACGAATAAAAGAGTAACTTACAAACTTAATTCAATTTATTAACTTTTAAGTCTATTATTTTATTATCTTCGGATAGGATAAGATTGATATCTAATAAAATAGAGGAAATTTAGAATGGAAGGAAAAATAAAGAAATTATTACAACAAAAAGGCTTTGGCTTCATCCAAAGAGAAGAGGAAGAGGACATATATTTTCACTGGTCAAAAACACAGAACGACTTTTTCTATTTAAAGGTTGGAGACAGTGTAGAGTTTGATGTTGTCGATTCTGAGAAAGGACCACAAGCAGTAAATGTATCAGTCACTGATATCAAATTTAGTGAACAAAGTAATTAACAAATTAACTTTAAATAAGTTTACGAGAAAAAACTAATAAGCTGATTTTCTCTAAATGTCACAATTTGTGACCATAAATTGTGATTTATGCTTTTAATAAGAGATTAGTTATTTTGGATATGGATTCTGAACGGTATCTTCCCACAAAAAGTGATTTTCGAAATTATATGCAGTTTTATGCTGGGCAATTAGTCTCAATGCTAGGTTCTAGTATTGTTAGTTTTACAATAATCTGGTATATTACTATCACATATAGTGATCCTATTTACCTTTCAATTGCATATTTCTGTTCAGTGGGAATCCAAGTGTTCTTTCAACCCATTGGCGGAGTAATAGCTGATAGGTTTAACAGAAAAAAAATTATTTTTGCCGCAGATACACTTATTGCAATTGGAACGTTATTCTATATTCTTCTGTTTACATTTGAATCTAAATTAGACAAAATGTTAATGCTCTACATTTTGCTTGGAATAATTTGTTTCAGAGCTTTTATAGGGTCATTTCAGTGGCCTGCTGCAGCAGCGATTATCCCTCTAATGGTTCCAAAAGAACAATTATCGAGATTGAATGGGATAAGACACATCTCTTGGGGTACAATCAACATTGTGGGTCCAGCATTAGGCGCTGTTCTATATGCGTTTTGGCCACTAAATACAATTATATTAATAGATACAGTAACATATTTCATCGCTTTGGTTCCACTTTTTCTGCTAAAGATACCTAAATTTACTAAACCTGAAAAAGAAGGAAAAATTCAGAAAACTAAAGGATCGTTTATTACAGATTTTAAAGAAGGAGCTAGATTTTTGAAAGTGACAAAAGGTCTATTTGCACTTTTCCTCATAGCTACATTCATAAATTTCTTTGAACAACCTTTGTGGACCTTAAGACCGATTTTTGTAGAATCATTTCATCTGGGGACAGAAACAGATCTCGCTTGGATTCTGGCTATAGGTCAAGTTGGAATGTTTATATCGGGTACTGTTGTTATAATAAAGAAAACTTGGAAAAACAAAACTCGGATTTTAATGATAGCTTTGTATGTTCAAGTCGTTGGTTATCTAATAAGCTCGCTTGCACCTAAAGGGGAAATTTGGGTGATTTGTTTAGGAGCGTTAATAATGGGATTTACTTTTCCATTTACTAACACTATGCTAAATACTATCTCCCAAATACTTATTCCTCCAGAGATGCAAGGACGTGTATCCTCCATTCTTTCAACAATGTGTATGGCTTTTACTCCTATTGGTATCATAGCAGCTGGACCTCTTGCTAAGGTTTTAGGATACGTTCCTTTGTTTGTAGGAGGAATCATCTTAGGTGCAGTTAGTATAACAGCAATATGGGTATTCTCCAAAATGAGATTAGTTGATCCCATAGTAGAAGATTTAGAAGAGAAAGAGAAAGAATTGAGAAGAATGGAAAAAGAACTTGGTAAGAGTATTATGGAAAAGGAAGAAGATGGAGTACCTATGCCAGTACCTCTAGGTTAATTCCTAAAAAATTATAAGGCCTATTTATTTCTTAACTAAGTCTAAAAACAGGAAGTGAAAATATGGTATTGACTTTAATTAGCGGAATTTATGCAATTATTCTAGGGATAGGAATTCTAGGTTTATGGGCTATGCTTCTTTTAACTAAACAAATTCCAGAATTGGAAACAGAACCAGTAGCAATAGGATTTCATATTACAGCTGAAACTATAATGGGAGTTATTTCCTTGTTAAGTGGTATTTTCCTTCTTATCAATTTAACTTGGGCCATTTATCCATTTATCGTAGCAATGGGATTAGTTATTTATTCAGTAATAAATTCAGCAGGGTATTATGGCCAAAAGAAAGAATGGGGGTTCGTAATTATGTTTGGGACTCTTCTAATGTTTTCAATAACCTTAGTAGTTCTAAATTTACTTTATACAATTTAAAAGCCGAAAAACAGTTTTAAAATAGTTGCAAAAATGTAACTACCGATATCTTATATCTTTCCTATACTAGGTATAATTGGAGAGAAAACTATGGGTAGAAAATTCTGTTTCTATTGTCGAGAATGTGAACTAAAACTTACGCTCTTTGATGATGTTGGTAAGAATTCAAATAACCAGATAGCGAATTATTATTGCCCTAATTGCAAAAAAATCGTCTATCATAGTAACTGCTTACAATGTAATATTCAATTAGAAAGAATAGTAAATATCCCTGAAAGTATTTTGAAAAAAACAAATGAAAATGTTGAGAAAGAAGAGTGTCCCAGATGTAATAGCCGTAGAACAATCATAGCTTTTCTAGGAGATTGGGAATAGTATTGGATTTTTTAACTAAAGATTAATGAACGTTTAATTTTTCTCTTTTCTGTAACTAGGATGAATGTGAAAAAGATTGTTGTTATTGGTAATTCTGCTTCAGGAAAATCCACCTTATCTGTGAAGATCAAAGAACAGCTAGATCTTCCAATTTATCATCTTGATAAAATTCTTTGGAAAGCAGGATGGGAAAGAACTCCAGAAGATGAGTTTAGAGCGAAACATGAAGAAATTTTGAAGAGTGAAAAGTGGATAATAGATGGAGTTGCTTACAAGTCGACTATAGAAGAAAGATTTGTTGTTGCTGACATGATTGTGTTTTTAGATACGCCTTTGGGTATCTGTAAAGAGAGAGCTCTTCAGCGTATGCATGAAGATCTTGAAAGACCTAATCCGTACGTTTCGGAAGGGTGCCCTTATCCTCTTGAACTAGTTAAGGAACAGAATGAAACTATTGATAGATTTCATAATGAATATAGAGATTTCGTAGTTGAATTAGTTAACAAATATGAAACTACTAAAAGTGTCTATCAGCTGTCAACAGATCAACAAATAGAAGAATTTCTTCAAAATCTGAAGAATTACTAAGACATCTGGTCTAGTTTTTCCATTGAAAGCTGATTTACTAACCAAGTAAAAGCTTGGACAACTCCAATTCCTGTTAAAGCACTACAATCAAACACTGCAAAAGTACGATCCCTCATATCCAGATGGAGATTCAGTAATTGTATTAACATTGGTGCTTGAATCGCTCCTGGCAAATCTTGTTTATTGGCTAGAATGAGAGCTGGAACTCTTTCTAGATAAGGATTATTAATCAGATGAACTCTTAGAATATCCCTTGCTTCTGGTAATCGCTCGATATTAGCTGCATCTATCACAAATATAACAGCTGAGCTTCCAGGATAATGAATATCCCATAGAAATCTAAATTGTTCTTGACCAGCAACATCTATTGTTGTTATATCCCAACCTTCAAAGTTTATCGTATCGATGTTTTGTCCAATCGTCGGTGCAATACCTTCTAAAAAACTACCAGTATTTACGTATTTGGTTAAAGTTGTTTTACCAGCTGAATCAAGTCCGAGGATGAGTATCTTGGCTTTTTTCTCAGTCTTAAGTTTCTTCATTAACCAGCGAGAGAAATTGGACATAAAGCTCATTTTGATACTCCATTCTGTGTCAGTAGTTATATAGGTTTATGGATTGTTAATAATTCTTAACAAGATTCTAATTGCGTTGTGCTTTTAAAATTATAGTATTTCTGCAATCATCGTAGAGGTGTAATAAAATCTCCAGTACCGAAGTCTGACAGAAAATACCCATCATCATAAACCACCTCACCTCTGACAATAGTTTTCTCTATTCTACCTTTGAGTTTCCACCCATCAAATATGGTTATTTTTTGTTTTGTAAACATGTCTTCATTCTTCAAAGTATACTCCGTATTCATGTCGACAATTATCAAATCAGCTTCTGAATTCTGTCCTATTAGTCCTTTTCTAGGATATATACCAAACCTCTTTGCAGGGGAGGAGGATGTCACTTCAACAAATCTTTGGAGAGATAACAGTTTTCCGTTGACAGCATTTAGTAACAATGGTAACATAGTTTCCGAACCTGGAGTCCCTGATCCTGCACCAAAAAATCCGTTCGCGTTGTTGCTTATATCTTTCTCTTCAAAAGTATATGGCGAATGGTCTGAAGCTACCATGTCAATTGTACCATCTCTTAATGCTACCCATGCAGCTTCCTGATGTTCTTTTGATCTTATTGGAGGATCAACTTTTGCCCAAGAACCGATTTTAGCTGCTTCATCTGAAGTGAGGAACAGGTGGTGAGGAGTAATCTCACAGCTTACATCCCATCCTTGTTGTTTTGCTTGTCTGATATAAGAGAAAGAGTTCTTAGAACTCATATGGACGAGATTCAATTTAGCTTTTGCAGAATTTGCAAGTATCATAGCTCGTACACACGCTTCTTCTTCTGCAATTGAAGGTCTAGAATCTGTATGAGCTTGAAAGTCGTATTTATTCATAGAATTAAGCCTCTGAATCTCAGCAGATATTATGGCATCATTCTCTGCATGAACACTACTGACTAATCCTAAATCAGCTACTTTTGAGAAAATCTTCAGAAGATATGCATCATCTTTTGCAGATAGGTCTTTGAGCTCTGGCATTTCATCAGGTGGATCTAACATGAAAGTTTTGAATGCTATAGCTCCTTTAGAAACTAGTACTTCTAAATCATCAATAGTGGTATATCCAGCAGATCCTATTAGTCCAAAATCTACTATACTCTTAGCCTTCATAACCTCTAGTTGCATATCAAATGACTCGACTGCTGTTTTACCCTTAATCCCCATCGGCATTTCAAGAACCGTAGTTATTCCCCCTGATGCAGCAGCTTGGGTTCCAGTATGGAAATCCTCTCTGTATGAAAAATCTAAATCTAAAATATGAGAATGTACATCTATACCACCAGGAAGAATGAGTTTCTTTTCAGCATTAATAATTTTATCAGCTCTTGGCAAAGTATTGGGTTTTCCTATCGCAATGATTTTCCCTCCATTGATGCTTAATCCAGTTTCAATTAACTCATTTTCTATGAACACTTTCCCATTTATGATATTCAGATCAACCATTTCTCTTCTTCCTTATTGTGTTTTTGCAGTACTTTTATTTTACTGTGAATTAATATAAATAAATTTTTGGAACTTTGAAAATTTTTGGGGTTTAAATAGAATATTTACGATTGTACATGGGACAAATGGTCAGAGAAGTATGGAGAACTGAGGTGGGAAGCCAAGACACATTCTGTTTTAGACCTTCTCTGCTATCAAACTAAGAATCTGTACAATAGAGCGATGTTTCTTTACAAGCAACATTACCAGCAGACCAAGAAGAGTTTAAGTTATCAGCAACTGGATAGGTTGGTAAAGAAGGAAGAGTGTTACAGAACTCTCCCAGCTCAAACGGCTCAACAAACCCTTAAAATGCTGAAACGTAATTGGAAGAGTTTCTACAAAGCCTTGAAGGAGTTCAAAATCAACCCAAAAGCCTTTCTCGGGAAACCTCAACCTCCCAGGTATAGACCCAAAAATGGGAAACAAATAGCTATTTTTACCAATCAACAAGTGAAGATAAGAGGAAAAAAGATTCTCTTTCCGAAGAAGGTTGAGTTTTCTATGAAAACAAGATTGGACACAGTTACCAATCTCCGAGAACTGCGAATCATCCCACGAGCAACAGGGTACACCATCGAAGTGGTGCATAGCAAATACGTCCCAGAAATAGTACACAATAACATAAACATAGGAGCGATAGATCTAGGCATCCACAACCTTCTCACTTATGTGGACAACATCGGCAGTAGACCGATTGTAGTCAAGGATGAAGGAAAGGGGATAAAACCCGTTACCCAGTTCTATCTGAAAGAAGTAAAAAGATTACAGAAGAAGTATGCCAAGCAACAACAATCAGCATTGAAGAAAAAGAATAGATTAGTCTATGGGAAGAAGTTTCACCATCTCAAGGAACATAAACGTAGAAAAGTCCGAGAGTGGGTCCACAATATGAGCAAAGCCTTTGTTGACCTTTGGGTAGAGAAAGGCATCCAGCAAGTATTTATTGGTTACAATCCCATTTGGAAACAGCAGATAAGATTAAGGAAGAAGACTATTCAAATGTTCGTTATCCTACCCTTCGACCAATTCATCCATGCTCTGAAATACAAAGCAGAAGAGCAGGGTATAATGGTAGAAAGAATCGAAGAGTCTTACACCTCTAAATGTAGTTTTCTGGATAACGAGTTTCCCCAGAAACAACCTAATTATGTGGGTAAACGCACTAAGCGAGGACTGTTCAAATCTTCAGCTGGATTACTAATCAATGCTGACGTCAATGGCGCATACAACATCTTACTTAAAGGCGATCCGCAAGCATTCCCTCAAAGGCGTGTGGGCGGGGTAGGAGGGTACGTGGTGTACCCACTTAGATGGAGCTTCCAGCTCTAGTTAATCTAAGAAACATAGACAGAAAGAATTTCCAAAATTCTAAAAATCTCACCATATCTTTAAATCTTCGTGAGGTGTGATTAAAGCATGCAGCAAAAAGAAGATGTATCGATTTACTCAGGTGCAACTCCAACAGAAGTAATGGAAGATTTAAGACCTTTAGTAGATTTTCAAGAAGAAGGTAAATCTATAGAAGAGATCGAACGAATACTTGAGGATAAACTACTTCCACATTTGATGAAATATAACCATCCAGGTTTTGTTTCTATGTTCAACGATTTTCCAGAAGAAGGAGCAATATTTGGTGCAAAAATTGCTTTGGAGTATAACCAAGGAGTAACTGACTGGTATGTATCTCCTGGCGGTGCTATGCTTGAAGAATTAGTTATCAAATCTCTTTGCTCTCTATTCAAACTTGATTCTTCTTCAGATGGTACGTTCATGTATTCTGGAACATATGCAAATCAAGAAGCTCTTTATCTAGCCCTTCATTGGAAAGCAGAACAAGAAGGGTTTGATTTAGCTGAGAAAGGATTGAAAGGTTTTGATAATCCTGAGCGATTAGCTGTCTTAACATCAGCTGATGCCCATTTCTCACTCAAACATGCTGTAAGAATGTTAGGATTAGGTGATAGTAATTTACT
>CAZPXJ010000035.1:7231-8649 GCA_964590855.1 uncultured archaeon | reverse complement strand
TCATGGGATCCTCACAAACAATTCGGGATACCAATACCCAATTCAATTTTATTTGTACGGAGAAAAGAAGATTTCAATAGAATGGCTTTGCATAGCGATTATCTATATCGTGAAGGAGAAACAGTTCCTAGTCCTGGTTTAAAATCACCTCCTTCAACCAGACCATTTTCAGCATTACCAGTGGTTACATCCTTCTTGTATCAAGGACTCAATAGAATCTATGATAGGCTTAGATCACCTATACAAGCTATTGATTCATTGCACAAATCACTAGAAAAAGACCCTGATGTAGAGCTGTGTAACAAACCAGAAACTGGTATTCTTTGCTTTCGAATACTAGATAATCGAATAGCTGAAGAAGATATGAACCAGTATCTAAATTCTATCTATGAGGAAGTAAACTCAGAAGGAGAACATTCTATTTCTTATACCAAATTAGGGGGAAAAGCAGTTCTCAGAATTGTTGCTATTACAACTACAACTGCAGAAACCTTAATGAAAACTGTAGAATATGTCAAAGATAAGGCAAGAAAAATCGCCAATAGAGGGTAACTATTGTGAAGATACTAATTATCAATCCTAACAGCGACCTAGATATGACAAAAGCAATCCAAGAAACAGCTGATGCTTTTATGACAGAAGGAATAGAAGTAATCTGTAAGCCTACAGCTGATGCACCTAAATTCATTGAAACTTATGAAGATCAAGTTAAAGCGGCCCCTGGTATGCTTAGGTTAGTTAGAGATAATGAGAAAAATGTTGATGGTTTTATCGTTGCATGTCATTGTGATCCCAACCTTGATGCTGTGAAGGAGATAACTAACAAACCAGTTGTAGGGATAGGAGAAGCTTCTATGAAATTAGCTTCAATGCTAGGTCATAGTTTTTCGGTAATCTCAATGACGGAGCAATCAATACCAAACAAAGAAGCTTTAATCAAGAAGTATCAGTTGCATGGATATTTGGCTTCTGTTCTATCTCCGCCAGAAAAGTACAAGAACCTTGATGAAGAAGAAAAATACTTGAAAACAGCTGAGCTTGCAATTGAAAAAGATAAAGCAGAAGTTATAGTGTTAGGTTGTGCAGGGATGACAGGTTTGGACAAGAAATTGGAAAAGAAGCTTTGTGTTCCTGTTTTAGATGGAGTTATTTGTGCTCTCATTATACTAACAGGGTTAGTGTACTATGGCGTTTCAATTAGTAAAAAAAGAAGGTATAGAGGTTCCCTATAACTGATTAAGAAATCTCCGATTCTATCTTTTCTATTGCTTCAATAGAGATATCAATACCTGTTTCTGCTAATTTCTTAGTGATTATTAATGGTGGAAGGAAGCGAAGAACATTATTATAATGACCACCTATTTCTATAATTACTCCCTTCTGAAACATTACATCCCTAATCTTTGAGCATATAATTG
>CAZPXJ010000035.1:0-7221 GCA_964590855.1 uncultured archaeon | reverse complement strand
TTTCTTGTTTCCTTATCTTCAACTATTTCTATTCCAAGCATCAAACCTTTACCTCTAACTTCTCCAACTAATGCTGAATCTTTTAATTTGGTTTTCAGCTTTGAAAGTAAGAAATTTCCAAGTTCTTCAACATAGTCTGAGAGTTTATTTTCTAGCATGAAATCGATAGATGCAGAACCTGCTGCCATAGCTGTTACATTACCTCTGAATGTACCAATATGTGCTGCTTTTGACCATACATCCAAATCTTCTCTATAAGCTATTCCTGAGAGTGGAAAACCTCCACCTAATGCTTTAGAGATGGTCATAATATCTGGACTCGCATTAGAATGTTCTGCCGAGAAAAACTTTCCCGTTCTACAGAAACCTGCTTGGATTTCATCGAAGACTATTGGTACCTCATATTGATTACTTATCTCCGCTATTCTCTTGATAAAACTTGGATGAGGTACAATAGATCCTCCCTCTCCTTGAATGGGTTCAATAATTGTCATTGCAGGATCTACAATACCTGAATGTGGATCTTCTAAAATGTGCTCATAATAATTTGCACTTGCTTCTGCACATTCTTCAGCTGTCTTGGTATTAAATGGGCATCTATAGGAATAAGCGTATGGAATAAAATGTACTTCCGGAATCAAAGGCATGTAATTCTGTTTCCAAAACTTTCCTGAAGTTAAAGCTAAAGCACCCGAAGTCATCCCATGATAAGCACCTTCGAAGGATATAATTCCATGTCTCTTTGTGATTATCTTTGATAACTTGAGTGCGCTTTCAACCGCATCAGAACCTGTTGGACCTCCAAAGATTACCTTAGAATTATTCTTCAGATCACCAGGTAGAACATTCTGGATCTTTTCCACAAGTTCGATACGAATTTTAGTAGGAAAATCAAGTGTATGGGTGATATACTGCTGAATTTCTTTTACTTTAGCATCGATAAATGGATTGCAATGACCAAGAGCTAGAACGCCTGCTCCTCCAAAGAAGTCGATAAAGATATTATCATCAGCATCTTTTATAGTTGCTCCAAAGCCTTGCTTGATTGCAATAGGTGAATTCTTTGGATAAGAAACTGGATTACCTTCTAATTTCTGTTGCTGATTCAAAATCGCTTGGGATCTCACTCCTGGGAGTTCATGTTTAATTTCAGGTGCTTCAGAAAAACTTAATTCCTCAAATCTCATACTTGGTGAAAATTGACTCTACATATTAAAACATTCAGCAACAAATCTAGAGAAATAAAAAATATCGTAAAACTATCGGTTCTTATTTTTCTATACTTCTGCTCAATTTAGAGTATTCATTTGGATTAGTTGTTAACTCAATTAAACTAAGCATTTGAATTGCAGCCATTACTTCATCTAGAGAGAGATTTTCAACTAATCTCACAAATTCCTCTGATTTTGGTCCAAATAATATATCTGTAATCTTCTTTGTACTCTGGACAATTAATTGAGAAAAACCTTCAACATCTTTAGTATTAGGTTGAGGAACATCGTAAATTAGACCTAGTAAGTTAGCTATACTCTCATAACAATGGTGTTCTGAACAAATGGATTTTTCGTAAAAACCTTCTGCAAAGAAGAATTTTGCTGTACGAGCAAAAAGTTTCTCTGTCATTGGTTTATCAATTGCTACTCTTTTACCTATCAATACCGCGAAATTAGCATCAATAAGATGTTGAACATATCGGTAAAGTGATTTATCAGATCTCTTTTTTTTATCGATATACGCTTGGATTTCTTCATCAGATGTATGGCCTTTCTTTATTGCTTCTTTTTTGCCTATCTTATCCATATATTTTGAATAATCTTCTTCCATTTCCTTAACAGTTTTATAACCCTCTCTTAATGACATAAAAATAGGAAAATATACTGGATTGCTCATTATCTGTAATTTCTCTTCATCACTTATTAGAATCACAGGCTTTTGTTTAAAATTCGGATCAATTATATCTTGTGTTTTCATATATTCCCCACTTTTGCTTCTATCTGCTAATTTTAAAGCTTTCGCAAGCACTAATATGCTTTCTCATTTGACAAGAATGTTTATAAATGTTTTAAGATACACTCTCATATCTTGAGAAAGCAAGATAATAAAATGTCTTAGGTGTTATAAATGGAATTTAAAACATATGAAGAGTCAAGATTGAAAGATCTTGGAGAATTAGTAAAAGAAGTAGTTAGTGAATGGCCTCAAGATCCCTGGTATCCAACAATGGATCAGCTAAAGGATGCTTATGAGAGGAATGAGAATTTCACACCAGAAACTCGTCATTTTCTTTATGATGGTGATAAACTTGTTGCTTTCCTCAGTAGTGCTTTAGAAGAAGAAGTTGAAGGCGTGCAATGGGGTTCGATCCACATGCCATTCATTCGCAAAGGGTATGAAGAAGTAGAAGAAAAATTATACAAGAAAACAATGGGATTACTCAAAGAAAAAGGAGCTCAAAAAATCAGAGCAAATTCAAGACCTGAACACGGGTATATTCCTGAACTTTTAGAAAAATGGGGTTTTGAAAAAACAGAAGAAACTGGTAAAAGAACCATTTTATCGTCAAGTAAATTAAGTGATCCCAAGTATGAAGCACCAGAATACTTTATTGAACTAGATCTCAACAAAGATGAGGATTTAGAGAAATTTAAAGAAGTCTATCTCAAAGCTCGAAAAGAAGTAAAACCAGAAGATTTTGATGAAACCATGAAGCTTTTCAGAGAGAGAGATTTGACAATTTCATGTGTTCTACTAAAGAAGGACAAGGTTCTTTCTTATGGTCTGCTTTACAAAGGTGAACTACCTGAAAGAGCTTTCATGTCATCAATTCCAGTTTTTGGTGATGATCAAAAAGTGCTCAAAGAAGTTTTCAAATATCTAGTGAACAAAGCTGCAAAGAAAGGCTACGAAGAAATTTACCATGCGTTAGTTGATGAAGAAAGAGAAGAGCTCTACAAAAAGATAGGGATAGAATTTACTCCTTCGTTTAGATACGAACTTAAATTAGACTAAACCAAGGATAAATTTCCTCTTTTCTTTCTTTTTTTTTTCCAATAGATTTTATATAGTCGTAATGATAAATATTTTTTTGCTGAATTGGTCTAAGAACAAGAGAATTGCAATTTCAATAATTTCGGCTATTGTATTATATGCTATTATTGTACCTATATTAGTTGTTCAGTTTAAATCTGATGAACCTATTTTCATTTCCGATAGTGATGATTTTTTGAAATACAATTTTGAAGGAAATGGATCTGTCGAAATCCCTGTATGGTAAGAAAGAATTAAAAAAATAGAAAAAATCAAGAATTTCTAGACATAAAATAACCTATTCTAGCAGGTTCTCCAAGGTGTGGTTCTAGAAATTCAGCAAAAATCTCTGTTTTTCGGTTTTTAGTCCAAGAGAATTTCTTTAGACCGTATTTTTCAGCTTCTTTAGTAAGAAAACTGATAAAGTAAGGATATACTTCTTTTGCTTCAGGAAGAACAGCGATAGCTGCTATTTGTGCAGTTTCAGGAGCACCTTTAGACCAAAAAGCTCTGCCTATTCCTAATATTTCGCCATCCTTTTCTATAATAGCTGGCAGATGATTTTCTAATCTCAATTTTTTCTTTTCTGTTTTTCCAATGGTTTTTTTGTAGTGCTTAGCTATATCTTTCATATCAGGAAGCTCTTTCTTGATTCTGTCCAATCTACTTAAATCAGCTTTAGTCGCTAATCTTATTTCAAAACCCTTGGGATTAGTTTCTAATTCTAGAGGTATTTTTTGGAAGTATTCTTTTATGGAATAATCTTCTTTAAATCCATATTTCTTATACAGATGAATAGCTGCTTCGTTCATATTGTTTACTGAGAGAGAGATTTTCTTATTATTTGATTCACTAATAACACGGTTCATGACCGCATTTCCTATACTTCTTCCTTGAAATTCTGGTCGAGTAAAAAGATTACCAAGTTCGTATTCATCTTTCTTCTTATCATAGATGTGAGTGTAACCTGCCACAATTTCCCCTTGAAATTCAACGAAGTAATCGATCATATTTCGAGCTAATAGTTTGAAAGGAATGCCTAATAGAGCACTATTAATTTTACACATTTTCCTTAAAGCATCGAAATTTATTCCGATAACATTTTCAGAAAAATCTCTTGTTGATTCAAATGCATAGTCATAGAAAGTCATTCTTTCTTTCTCTTTTATCTGACGATATTTCAAGTCAGTTGGATCAATTTTTGTTTTATGGTTCATATTTATCACCAATTATTAAAATAAGAGAACTAATAGAGATTGAACCCCTTAGTTCTGAAACTAATTCGATCCTCTTTAATCTCATTAGCTAACTTCATTTCACTATATTTTTCCTCAATTTTTGTTAATATTCGTTCTGTGTTTGTATCATTCATGTTCGTCACCATTTATTCGATGGTCGAATTTATTCGATAGTCACACATTTGAAACAAGAGAGTAATAAATGTTTCGATGGTCGAATTTATTTGATAATCGAATTATTTATAAAGGATTACAAGAAATGTATGCTACTGATGACAGAAAAGAGCAGGTATAGCAAAAAAGAGTTAGATAAGAGGTTTGAAGATCTTTTTGAAAATGAAACTAGATATGGAATAGTGATGGCTATACGAACATTTGGTTCAATGAACATCAAACTATTAGCTAAAATCATGGGTAAAACAGTTAGTACCATACACCATCACATAAGTGAGATGACAAAGGAACCAGAAGTGATTGTAATAGATAACAAGCAAACAACAGAATCAAGAGGAATTTATTATACATTATCAGAAATTACAAAAGAAAGATATCCAAAAGAAGACGAATCAGTTTATGAAGATCAAATTACTACAATAATGGAAAGAGCAATGAAACTTTCAGATGAAGATATGGGTAAAGTTATGATCTATAGGATGCTTTCTCAGGAAGATCTAGGAGAAATATCCAAAAAAATCAGAAGATCCAAATCGTATAGGCACAATATTGAGAATTTTATCATCAATAGCTTTGAACGTACAGAACAAGCTCTTAAAGAAGGATTGAAACCAAAAAACTTACTCTATCCTTTTGGTGCAACTACTCAAATGGGGTTGGATATGCAGGTATCAAAACCCAAACATGGAGTGGAAATAGGGGTGGTAGTAGCGGAATTTTTCGCAAAACTAGTGAAACTAAAGCAGAAATTTGAAAAAGAAATGGATGAAGAAGGGATAAAAGAGGAGGATAGAATCAAAATCTACTATCATTTATTCGGGGGGGAAATAACTGATTTTGAATTTGAAAAAGACGATACGTTTGATCTTAAGGAGTATGTTAAACCAATAGAAAAGACAATCAGAGAGATCTATGAAGGGATAGAAGAGAATTAACAAAATGGTTAGAAAAAAAACTACTTTAGCTTCATTTCAAGTCTAACGAGTTTTATGTTAGTTTAGAATTAGAAAATCTAGAGGGGATAAACATTTAAACTTACATAATTTAAATAGTTATAAGAGTGTATTTCCCTTGAATGACATAGAATATGCTATTGTTGTCGAAAATTTAGTGAAAAAATATGATGATTTAGTTGCTGTAAATAACATTTCATTGAAAATTCGAAAAGGAGAGATCTTTGCGTTTTTAGGTCCCAATGGAGCAGGAAAAACAACTACGGTAGAAATCCTTGAAGGTATTAGAAAAAAAACAAGTGGTAAAGCTTTCGTGTTTGGAAAGGACATTGACAAGAAAAAAGAATTAGATCATTTAAAGGAGATTATTGGAACATTACCTCAAGAATTTAACACACATCAAAATTTAACTGTAAAAGAAAATCTCCGTTTTTGGAGCAGAATGTATGAAAAATCACTCCCCATTGATGAACTAATTGAACTAGTAAAACTTACAGACAAAGTTAAAGAGAAATATAAGAATCTTTCTGGAGGTTTAAAACGTAGATTGGGAATAGCAATTTCACTAGTAAATGATCCTGAATTAGTTTTCCTCGATGAACCTACTACTGGCTTAGATCCCAGAGCAAGAAGGGAAACTTGGGAGGTGATAGAGAATTTACAGAAGCAAGGTAAAACTATCTTCTTAACTACTCATTATATGGAAGAAGCTCAAGTCTTAGCAGATACAGTGGCAATTATTCATAAAGGGGAGATTATCGATATTGGCACACCGACACAACTAATTGACAAATACGGGGGAGACAATAAGATTATAGTGCGATGTAATAGTGAAGAAGTACGAAGGCAAATTTACGAGATTCTTTTTGAACTGGGACCAGTAGAAAACGAAGATCATGATATTGTAGTTTCAGCAAAACGTGGAGGTTTATCCAAGGTTGTTGAGCTCTTAGAAAATAAAAAAGTTCCTTATTCAGATATAATCTCTCAAAGACCAACTTTAGAAGATGTATTTCTTTCTTTAACCGGTGAAGTATTGATAGATAAGAAAGCAGTGAAAACTCCAACTTAGGATGTGATTAAATGTCAAAAAGTAAAACCTATTTATCAAAAATATGGTTTAGTCTTAGAAGAATTATAGGTTACACAACTTCCACAGCTCTAACTTGGATTAGAACAGGACCAGCGCTGTTTTTTACGTTCATCTATCCCATCATTATGATCCTACTTTTCGGCTATATTTTTAGTGCTGGAGGAGATGACACTCTCTATAATTTATCGTATATGAATGAAGATGTTTACCAAGTTGGGGATCAATATTTCAGTAACAATCCAGCTTCAAATCTGTTACAAAGACTCGGTTATCAGAATGAGACTCTTTCACAAGAATTGAATCTAAGCCTTAGAAATGTTACTTTTAATTCTTCAGAAATTTCTGCTGAAAATTGGATGAAAGAAAATGATATCCCGTATTTACTCATAATACCAGAAGGTTGGTCTGCTGCTGTAAATGAATCAATATCTAATAGTTCAGCTCCAATAGTGAGCATATATTATTACTACGATCCTTCCTACACAAGTTCAATGGAGGTTCGAAGTATTATTGATAATGTTCTCCAAGAGATGAATATAGAAGAATTTGGCATTCAGACTTTTATACAGATTGAAACTACAACTACTCCAGATAGAGAAGGCTTGGACTACATAGATTTCTATGTTCCAGGGATAATAATGGTAACCATCTCAACCTCCGGAATGATGGGATTAGTTGGAGCAATTACGGAAGATAGGCAAACAGGTTTAATTTATAAGGTTTCATCCACACCTCT
>CAZPXJ010000034.1:0-24396 GCA_964590855.1 uncultured archaeon | reverse complement strand
TTCAGCAAGAAATCAAAAATGGTATAGGGATCCAGAGAATAAAGTTACCACTACCTGTATTCTTTGTAGTAAAGGTTGCCAGTTAGAGATGGAATCTAAATGGAATTTCATCATGTCTGTTAAACCTGATCCCAATCACATAAAGTCTCATTATAACATATGCGTTAAAGGTCGTTTCTGCGTTCCTGTATTATTTAACGATACTGAACGTCTGAAGCTTCCTTTAATTATGCGAACACATAAGCAATTCCCCAGTAATTGGAGAGATGCTGCTAATACAGTAGCAAAAATCTTTAAAGAAACACCAGTGAAGGAAATTGCCTTATATCTTTCTCCTTTCCTTACTGATGAAACATTTTACCTCTATAATAAATTCGCTAAAGCTCTAGGGTTAGAAAATGTTTTTACCTCTCAGGAAGAATTGAAAGTAATCCCTAAAAAGAAAATCAAAGTCCTATATACAACAGAAGGTATTTTTGATTCTTCTATTTTAGAATCTCTTGAGCATTATATCTTACAAGACATCTTCCCTTCAAATGGATTTGAACAAGCATCTGTTGTTCTACCTACTACAGCATTTACTGAAGAAAAAGGTTCAATTACGACCAAAGAAGGAGTTAAACAAATAGAACCTATAGTATCTGCTCCTGGGTTAGCTCAGCCAGATTGGAAAATACTATGTCAACTAGCACAAGATCTTAATCTGTCAGGATTTGAATTCCAAAATGCTTCTGAAATCAACTCAGAAATGAATAAATCAAATTATTCTAGTCCATTAAGGGAAGTAGATCAATATTACTTAAACTATAGAGGAACACCTATAGCAAGCAAAGTTCCTGATTTTGACATTTTGCTCAAAACGAGAGCAAAAAGGAAAACACCATGGTGATGATAAATGTTATATGAAATAATAAATAAAACTGAAGAAGTTCCAAATGTTTATCGATTTGAAATTTATGAACCTAACATTGCTAAAAAAGCTAAAGCTGGTCAATTTATAATTGTCATGGCTGATGAAGTAAGTGAGCGTATCCCCATATCCATCGCAGATACTTCTGATGAATCAATTACCATCTTTGTTCAAGAACAAGGAATTTCATCAGCAAAAATCTCTAATTTGCAAGTAGGAGATGCGTTCTATAGTGTGGTTGGACCCTTAGGTATTCCAGCAATTATTGATAATTTTGGCACAGTATTATTGGGAGGCGGATGCTATGGAATTGGTGGTATTTATCCTTTAGCTAAAGAATTGAAAAAAGCAGGTAATAAAA
Organism: uncultured archaeon; assembly: GCA_964590855.1. Taxonomy (GTDB): domain Archaea; phylum Asgardarchaeota; class Heimdallarchaeia; order Heimdallarchaeales; family Heimdallarchaeaceae; genus UBA460. Next base: position 23,125 of record CAZPXJ010000034.1, on the reverse strand, counting down.
TCATCACTATACTTGAAGCTAGAAGTGGCTATCTTCTTTATTTCCAAGAAGAACTTGAAGCTATCTCTGATGAGTTTTTTGTTGCTACTTCAGATGGCACTAAAGGGTTTACAGGTAAAGTACATGATGTTGTTGATATTCTTGTTAACGAGCGTAATTATAAATTCGATCACGCAAAATTCGTGGGTTGCACTTTTATGATGATGAACTGTTCTAATACCACATTACCTCATAAAATTCCTACTATGGTAGCCTTGAATGCTATAATGTTAGACGGAACTGGTATGTGTGGATGCTGTAGAGTAGATGTTGGTGGAAAAACGAAATTTGCTTGCGTCGATGGTCCTGAGTTTGATGGGCATATTGTTGATTGGGATTTGTTAATGAAAAGAAAAGGTTCATACATGAAAGAAGAGATGATGGCTTATCAGAAAAATCCTCATGTTTGCAAAGCGTTAGAACAGCTGTATTTGGAAGGTGAATGCGATGAGTGAACAACCAAGTAAACCTAAACCAACTAGGCCACCAAGAGTAAAAATGCAAGAACAACCTCCTGAAATAAGAGCTAAAAACTTTTTAGAAGTACCCTATGGTTATACCCCTGAAGAAGCTATCATAGAAGCAAAAAGATGCTTAAACTGTAAGAATCCTAAGTGTATGGAAGGTTGTCCTGTAAGTGTAAAAATTCCTGAATTCGTAGCTTTGGTAGTAGAAGGTAAATTTATTGATGCTGCTAAGAAAATTAAAGAAACCAATGTGTTGCCAGCTGTTTGTGGTAGGGTATGTCCTCAAGAATCTCAATGTGAAGGATCTTGTATTCTCGGTAAAAGATTTGAACCTGTAGCTATTGGAAATCTTGAACGTTTTGTTGCTGATTATCAGAGATTAGCTGGTGATTTAGAACTACCTAAAATCCCTTCCCCAAATGGTAAAAAGATTGCAGTAATTGGCTCTGGCCCTTCTGGTTTAACCGTTGCTGGAGATTTAATCTTACTTGGATATGACATCACTGTCTTTGAAGCCTTTCATAAAGGAGGGGGAGTTCTTGTTTATGGTATTCCTGAGTTCAGATTACCTAAAGAAATAGTTGAATCAGAACTTGACTATTTAGAAAAACTAGGTGCAAAATTCAGTTATAATCAGGTTATAGGCACAATAAAGACTATCGAAGAGTTGATAAAAGAAGAAGGTTTTGACGCAGTTTACATTGGAGTAGGAGCTGGTTTGCCTAAATTCATGAATATTCCTGGTGAAAATCTTACTGGTGTTTATTCTGCAAATGAATATCTTACCCGTTCTAACTTGATGAAAGCTTATCTTTTCCCTAAATATGATACACCAATCTTGAAAGGAAGAAATGTTACTGTTGTAGGTGGTGGCAATGTCGCTATGGATTCTGCTAGAACTGCTCTGCGTCTGGAATCAGAAAGTGTAAGTCTAGTCTATCGTCGTGCTAAAGAACAGATGCCAGCTCGTGCAGAAGAATTACATCATGCTGAACAAGAGGGAGTAATCTTAAAACTCCTTTCTAATCCAGTGGAAATTTTTGGCGATGAAGACGGTAATGTTACAAGAATTAGATGTCAAAAATATGAGCTCGGAGAACCTGACGAATCTGGTAGAAGAAAGCCTGTACCAATAGCAGGGGAGTATTTTGAATATGATACAGATTTAGTTATCATGGCAATAGGAGGTAACGCAAATCCTCTCATCACTACTACTACTCCTGAACTTGAAACAAATAAATGGGGATATATCGAAACAGATGAATTAGGGAGAACCAGTAAGAAATTTGTTTATGCAGGTGGAGATATAGTTACAGGGGCTGCAACTGTAATCTCAGCAATGGGCGCTGGTAGAAGAGCAGCACAAGCTATACATCAAGATCTTTTAGAAAAGGAAGAAGCGTAGTTTTTTCTTCTTTTATTTTTAATTTTTTATTGAACCTCAGATTGCTTATCTAACAACAGAATTCTTGTAAGTGCAAAACAATTATTAGTTAGTAGTGTTTCTTTAATTTATGAATTCTTCTGATGATTATTATGGTGATTTAGGTATTATTGGAGGTGGAGTCGGAGGAATGGGTGCCGCAATCATCGCTGCATACAAAGGACTAAAAGTAACTCTTTTCGAGGGAGGAAATCTTGGTGGTCTTGTTGAAACGTTGTACGGACGAAAAATTCTAGAAAACTATCCTGGTTCTCCAAGTATTTTGAGTAGAAGATTGATTGATGAATTTGAAATTCAAATTGAGGAAGTCCAAGCTGAAGTTAGATATGAAAGAGTTATCAAAATAAAAAAAACTAATGAGATTATCACAATTATAACTAATGAGGGAGAATATAACTTTAGATGTCTTATTATTGCAACAGGTTCTAGTCCCTCTGAATTAGGAATTGAAGGTGAAAGGAGATTTAAAATTAAAGATAGGGGTGTTTATAATTTTGTTTCTGATCCCAATTTATTCAAAAGATCAACTGTTATGGTTGTTGGGGGGGGAGATACTGCAATCGATGCTGTGCATATGATAACTGAAAACGCTAAGAAAATATATTTAGTTCATAGAAGAGATAGTTTTAGAGCTGCTGAAACTAAGGTCCATGATATTATTGATAATCATTTAGCAGAAATTATTTACAACCATCAGATCATTGAACTTAAAGGAGATCAAGTCTTAGAGAAAGCAGTTATTCAAAATGTTGATACTAATTTAAAAAGAGAAATTGAGATCGATAAATGTATCCTCGCAGTAGGAATGACAACAAACTTAGATCTTTATGAGAATTTGGGACTTGAAACTGATGGTAAATTAATTAAAGTTGACCGCGAAATGAGAACCAATATTCCTGGTATTTTTGCAATAGGTGATATAGTCTCTCACTATCAGTTAATCGTCATTGCTGTTGCACAAGGCGCAATAGCTGCACACAATGCTTTTGGTATGATAAGAAAACCCTACTGGTATAAAGATGAAGGTTGGAAAAAAGAAGTTAGTTAACCTCATTGCATTTTTGTTTTTCCAATCATTTTTTATGTGACCATTATTTTTTTCTACTATGGATTTATTCTCTAGAATCGCTGGAAAATATGATAAACTCATTCGTGGCTTTGCTCTGGAAACAATAAAGGATTCAATCAATATAGAGACAGATAAACTATTACTAGATTTAGGCGGTGGAACCGGTCGAGTTTCACTAGAACTAGAAACTCTTACTAATGGAATTATACTTTTAGATAGGTCATTTGAGATGCTAAAGCAAGCTTCAAAGAAAACTAATAAGCTCCTTATTGTACAAGGGGTTGGTGAAAATCTTCCTTTCAGAGTAGATTCAATCCCTCAAATATTTGCAAATGATACTCTGCATCATATTCATTATCAAAAAGAAACTTTAGAAAATTGTCATAGAGTATTAAATTTTAAAGGTCGTCTGACTATAAGAGAGTATGATCCTGAATATTGGAAAACTAAATTCCTTATCTTTTTTGAATGGGTCCTCATGTTTGGAAGTACATTTCTTTCTCCTAGAAAGTTAAAAGAAATATGTGCAAAAATAGGTTTTGAAGTAAAATGGCAACGTCTTTCAAAATCAACTTATCTCTTAAAAGCTGAGAAACTAAATTAAACCAGCTAAAGCAAAAATAGCAGATACAAAGAAACAGCTACGGCTGCAGGTAGTGCTACATTATCGCTGAAACTAAAACTGAATGCTTCTACTACCATAGCAATGAGTGATACAACAATAATCTTCCACCAAACACCAGGTAATCCAAACAATCCCGCTTCTCCAAAAGCAATAATAAGACCAACGAAGGATCCAAGAAGAACAGCTAATGTTCCTTCCAAACTCTTTTCATTAAATATCTTGTATCTTACTTTTCCATATGGCCTCCCTATCATTTCACCTAGACCATCTCCTAGACTAACTGTCAAATAAGCAGCAGTGAAAACAAACAATTTCTCATCTTCTCGGAAGAACCACAATATCGTAAGCATAGCGATTCCCATTAAGACAGAATTGATTAATAGTTCCCATGGGAAGGTTTCTTTTCTCGCACACATTATAAATATTCTCTGAAGCATTCGAATTTGTGGAATAGCTGATAGAATTAGCAGAATTCCAATTGCTATTAATATCGATATCAAAACATCAAATAGATTTACAAATAGTAAGGGATAAAATGCTGCAATAAAATTTATGATGATATGGCCTATTTTTCGTATTTGCCATCTTTCCCAATTTAGTAATTTCATAACAAATACAGTACAAAGAGATAATATTATGATAATAACACCAATGCTTATCATTAACCAATCTTGTTGGGTTGGATCTAATAGCATCTCTTCTCTCAACTCCCCATCTATGGTTTACAAATCAGTTCTTTAAGTTTCATATCAAAGAAAGTATGAGAATGAGCAGGTTTAATTACCCAAGCTGTATCTGCTCCTCTTCCCGTTCCACCGATTGCTATCAGATTTTCCATCTCAATAGCTCCAGCATCAGCTGCCATCATAACAATCTCAGCACAAACCTTTGTTCCTTGACCAAAGATTCGTAAAGTTTCAGCGATTATTTCAATTGTCATCCAAGTACCGTGTTTTTTACGTATAGCTCGATCGACTCCTGCAAGTGCATGAGTTGCTGTAACTACTATAACGCCTTTGCTCTTTAGCTCGTCAACAATTTCTACTGGGATTTCCATTCCACCTGGTTCTCGGAATCCTGCTTGATGAGTAACTGCTATTAATTTGACTCCTTTGATTATATCAACTGCTTTCAAAGCTGTTTTTCCTGATGTTGTCGCTACAATAACTTGTTTTATATCTCCTTTTTCAATCCTTTTTATAACTTCAGAAAATACTTCCTCTGAATAGTCACCTGGTTCGGGAAAATGGACAGTCATGAGATAAATATTGACAACTAACTTATAATTTTTTAGTAAAGTGCTTGGAAAGCAATTCTACTGAATTTTTGCTATAAATAACTATACCGAGAAAATACGGAATCCTTAACAAAATTTATAGATGACTGATATATTTGTTAGGTGATGAGTATTACATTTGAGCTTGATCAAGGAAAGACAAATGCTGCTTTAATTAGTTCTAGGAAGATAATGCTCAACAAAGGACAAGTAGAGATTTTCGAAAAACTACTTGATTGTCTTTTCAATGCTATGCCTAGCTTAAACAAAGGAACTCTAGATGCAATTTTGAAACTTTCTTGCAGAGAATGGGAGAAAGAGAAAGTAAAACCAATTAATGAATTCAGATTCATACATGCAAATGAAAGGATGAAAGCATTTGATGAGATACTTGTTCAATTTTTCTTAAGATTTAGAGAAATATTGGCAGATTCGCTGAATGCAGAAACTGTATCATTCCTAAGAAATGCTGCTTTAACTAACTACAAAGACTTCCTTGAAGCAGAAGGTTATGTTGTTGACTTTATACCCTAGAATGCTTTTTTATCCAAATTTCTCAACAAACAATAAATACTAGTTTAATAGTTGGTGGTTAAAGGTGTTTTTATGCGAAAGAGAGCAATATTATCCATATTATTTAGTGTGCTAATAATATTCATATCTAGTTCTGCAATAACTCTCTCCAGCGCTGATATCTCACTTGAGATTTTAATCGTTGGAGATGGGATCGATGATGCTTTTATGCAGAGACTAGAGTTAGACCACCAATTTGTAATTACCTTAGATACTGAACTAGGGACTGATATAAGTAGCTATGATTCAGTTATTATATTCGACTATATACCAACACCATCTGAAATTACCTTATTAGATTCTTTCACAGGTGGAATTGCGGTATTTATCTATGAGAACCTTTCAACTGATGCTACAGTATTGGTTACTCTAGGACTAGCTTCTGGTACATCAGGATCTATTTCTACAAGTGTATCCCTACCTGTACCTAGAAATGATTCATTAATCCATCCGATTCTAGATAATATACCCTGGAATTCGGTTCCTACAATTACTAATTATACTACAGTTCCATTGGCAGGTACAGTCCTTATTGAGACCTCTTCTGCTAGTGATGATCCTAATCTTGCACTGATAAGTACAAATGATAACAACCGGTTGATTGCCTTCAATATGATTCCAATATTCAGTGTAAACCCCGAGTTGATTGAGTGGCCGTATTTTAATTACATGTTATATCTTGGTATCATGTCAATTAACGGTGAAAATGTTGTTACTTATGGCAATTGGGATTATTCTCCTGTTCCTCACACTTTGGAGACAGTCATACTTGGTGTCTCAGTTGTTTTGACCATACTTGTAACTGCAGTTGGTTATATCTTTGCTAAGAAGTACTCAAAGAAAAATCCGATACACCAAAAAGATCTCAAAGAAATAAGTAAGGACGATAAATCGGAAAAATGGGAAGAAGTGGGGATGCATCGGCAACTGGGTGGATTTTTGGTTCAGCTGTTTGCGGGATTATTGATAATCCTACCAAATGCAGTGATGTCAGCATTAGTGTTTCCTCTACTTATATTACCAAGTCCTCAAGCAGTAGGATTTTATGATTATACAATCAAATTTTTTGAAGCGCTATGGTTATTCTTTGACTTTGGAACTTCTGTAGTTTTAGTTAAATTCTTTGCCGAACACCGAGTGAAAAGACCAGAAAAAGCAATCCGTTATGTTCAGCTTTTTGTATGGTTCCAAATGCTCTCGGGGATAGTACAATTATTCCTAATATCTTTCATTGGGTCAATGGTATTTCCACAAACCTTCCTAGCACATATGTCTTGGTTGTTTGTAACGCACGCATTTTTCCAATGGCCAGCGTTCTTCTTGGTATTCATGTATCTATTCCAAGCTATGAACCGGATTGACTTCTTCCAGATTCTGAATTTGCTACTCTATGCAGTATTCAACATTACGGTTCAATATTTGGTAATAGTTCTATTCAGATTTACTCTTGGAAAGAACCCTATTTTTGGAGATGGCTTGGCGGGGGCGATAGGATATAGTGTAGGATTCTATGTCATACAAATTCTGTCGTTCTTAGTGGGTTTGTTGATGTTCAAAAGATTGGGATTCTCTCTGAAATCAATATTCCGGATCGATTTCACGTGGGCGGAAGTTAAAGAAGCTTTGAAATTCGGGACAAAATGGATGATGGGAGCGATATTACCGCCTCTAGGCTGGTTTATTCAGCTCTTCCTATTGTCAAGATTCCTACCTAACTATACGCAACAACAAGGATATTTCTCTCTCGCTTGGGGATTTGCACAAATAGTGATGCTTGTAGGATTATTTGCAAATGGTTTCCTTCCTGCAATATCAGAATCTTATCATGCAAAGAAAGCTGCATTAACGAGATACTATACGGTGAGCTCTCTCAAATGGAGTGCATATTTTGATTGGTATCTGGTAGCAGCGTTAGCAGCCGTAGGATGGAGGTTTATAATTGGTGGGGCTGGAGCAACATGGGAACCAGCTGCTGGACTAATCATATGGTTCTTGTTCTTCCACTCAATTGGTTATTACTCTTGGCTAGGTGATTGGATGTTTGCTGGCTCAGATAGACCAGGTTGGGCAGCTATAAGTTGGGTTATAGAACAAGGAATACGGGCAGGATTGTTAGCACTTTTTATACCTCAACATCTCTGGTTCGAGCAAACGTTTGGATCACCGATGATAGCAATTATGTTTGCTTATTTCCCTGCATTGATTATCAAGAATATCTTCATGTGGTGGCAGATTAGAAGAAATGATCACTTCAAATTCAAGTGGAAGGATCTTTACTGGCAAGGTATAATTGCTCCCCTTATTTCAGCTGGAATTTTGTTTGGAATTCTTGAAGGATTGTTCCTTCTCATTTGGCAAGGAGAGATAATAACATCTGTTGTTATTTTACTTGTAGGTACGCTTGTAGGTCTCTATCTATATGCATTCATTGCGAGCTTCTTTGGTGCATTTGATGATAATACTTTGGAAGAGCTCAAGAAAGCAACAGGCATGGCTGGAGGATTCAAGTTTATGGCAAAACCACTCTACAAGATGACAGAGTGGGGAGCAAAAATCTCTCCAATACATAACAAATTTAAAATGTCTGGCTTTGAATCAGCGGCAACTGAAGCTACAGAACTAACTAACGAAAAAGCCCAATTAATTCTGTAACCCTCTCTCCTTTTTTTCCTATTTTTTTGTTTTTTTCGCAGCTGTTATGGTGCTACTTATCCAGCTCTCTATGTTAGGATCTTTTTCTAGTTCATCACAATAATCCCAATGTTCTCCAGCTATCAAACCCATCAAAGAGATTTTTTTGAAAGCTCTAGGTTTCTTCGGAGTTGATGTAAATAGAAAAAGTAGTCTAGCTGCTTTGTTCTTTAGCTCCCGTTTATCAAGATCTGTGGAGATTATTATTTCCTCATCTTGAAGAGTAATGGCAACTTCCATTACTTCTGTATTGATTGATGCAAATTTTGTTAGAGCCAATAAAGAGAAATTCCTTATCCAATTCATTCGTGAAGAAGTATAAGCATGCTTGTAAAGAGAGGGTAAACAACCATTGTAGATTAACTGTCGTAAAGCTTCTCTTCTAGCTTCATCACCTGTTGAAGGTGTTGCAACAATCCTATCTAAGTCACCACAATCCATTGCCATATATTCTTCTTGCGATTAAATAAAGGTTGAGAAAAGGATAATTAAGAAAACTTTTAACTATCTTTAGAGTTCTGGCAATTATGGATTCTGTCACACATGGGAGTGTGTCCGTTCTGATAGGTTTAATCTTCGTTCAGTTCTACGAAGTTCCTATCTGGCTACTTCTGATTGTGTTATTTGTGTTCGGAATCTTGGCCGATTATGACCATGTGTTCTATTATAAAAGAAGGAACCCTGAAATCAAGTTATGGAATCTTCCTCAACTGATCAAAATTTATTTCAAGTCTATTGATGATCGAGACGAGTTTATTTATCATACTTGGATTCACGAACCATTTGGTGTTTTAGTGATCAGTGGTTTGAGTTGGTTGATTTTTGGTTTCACACAATATTGGTATCTTGGTATTCTTGCATCAAGTGTTTATTTAGGACATTATCTTCTGGATTTGTTATCAGGTAAAATGAAACCTCTGGCTCCTTTCACAGATAAAGTGGTAATTGATCTTAGGATTCTTCCTGCAAATTCTTTCATTATTATGTCAATAACTCTAATTGCTTTTTTGATAGGTTTAATCATCTATTTTCTATAATTTTAGTGTTTTTCGAGAAAGTTTTTGAATTTCAAAGGAAAATGTATCTTGATGTCCTCTGAAATGGTTGGTAAACTGCCATTCTTCATAGTAAAATTTGCAATTAACAAAGTCTTTCGAAAAAAGATGATGGAATACAATGAAGTGGTTTTGCCAGAAGATGAAACCAAATGGGAAAAACTAGGCAAGATAACTAGTTTTAAGCCTAAGAAATATGCTCTTGACATTAATTTGGAAAAGGGTCAACTTAAGATTTCTTCAATAGATAATGGAATTCTCCATGTACAAGTTTCAAAAGCTCTTGAAGAAATTCCTCAAACAAATGCTGTTGTTCTCAACAATAAAACTCCTCCACCATTCACTGTTGAACAAGGTGATGATTTAACTTACATACATCAAGAAGTAGGAACAATCAAATTTACTACTATAGAAATCGATGAAAAGAATTCTAAACTTACTTTCAAGGATGGCTTTGGGTTTGGAATTTTCAACGAAGAAATACCAAGTTATCATGAAGAAGGGTGGTACAAGACAATAAAACATCCTGAGGTTTCTTGTGAAAACCACTATGGGTTTGGAGAAAAAGCTGGTCCATTAGATAAGAAAGGTGAAACAATCTCTTTCTGGAATACTGATTCCTTTGCTTATAATGTAGATGATGCTAAGTTATATCAAACTCAACCTATCCAAATTGTCGTTAGAACTAATGGCTTCTGTTATGCTGTCATTTACGATAATCCATTAAGAAGTCAAATCAAAATAGGTGAAGAAAATGAATGTTCCTCCGAGTATTATGTAGAAGGTGGTGGGATAAACTATTACTTAATAGTTGGACCAACAGTTTACAAAGTATTCACAAAGATTCAGAAGTTACTTGGAAAACCTCCCTTGCCACCTATTTCTGCTCTTGGACATCATCAAAGTCGGTGGTCATACTATCCTGAATCTGAAGTGAGAGCTTTAGCTAAAGAATTCAGAGAAAGAAAGATTCCTTGTGATTATATTCATCTAGACATAGATTACATGGATGAGTATAGAGTTTTTACTTGGGATAAACAGAAGTTTCCCAATCCCAAGAAACTTGCTAATGATTTGTTTGATGATGGCTTTCGTTTGATGGCTATGACTGATCCTGGTGTAAAAGTAGATTCAGAATATAAACTCTGTAAAGAAGGAATAAGGGGGAAGCATTTTTGCATGAATCCTGACGGAACAATTTATACTGGTCCTGTTTGGCCGGGAGATTGCCATTTTCCAGATTTTACTCAAGCAAAAACTAGGGCGTGGTTTGGCAGCCATTTCAAAGTTTTAACAAATGTTGGAATCAAAGGATTTTGGATTGATATGAATGAACCTTCTGTTTTCAATGAAAAGGGAACAATGGATGATGATACAATTCATCCAGGGGAAGGTGATCCTAAACTTCACAAAGAAGTACATAATCTATATGGACATTTGATGGCCCAAGCATCCTATGAAGGCTTGCAACAACTACTTCCAAATACTCGAATATATATTAATTCAAGAACAGCATATTTGGGAACTCAAAGATATGCTGGGACTTGGACTGGTGACAATAATGCAGAATGGAGTCATCTTCAACTCTCAATTCCCATGCTTCTAAATATGGCCGTATCTGGACAATTAATGATTGGTCCTGATATTGGCGGCTTCGCAGGAAAACCCTCTTCAGAGCTGATAACCAGATGGTATCAAGCTGGAATTCTCTATCCTTACTTCAGAAATCATACCATAAACAAAAAATGTTCTCAAGAACCTTGGGCGTTTGGAAAGAAAACAGAAAAGTTAATCAGAAATACTATCCAACTTCGATATTCACTCATGGTCTATCTTTACAATGTTGTTCGGCAGACATGTCTAACTGGAGTCCCCGCTTTTAGAGCATTATGGATAGACTATCCGAACGATCCTGTAGTTCATATGGCTGAGTGGTCTGAAACTGAATATCTATTCGGTAGTAATCTTCTAGTTGCACCAGTTCTAAAGAGGGGAAAGCGTAGTCGTGAAGTGTATTTGCCATCTGGGAAATGGTATAGTTTGTGTGGAGAAATGATTCTAGAAGGTGGAAAGGTACATGAAATTGATGTTCCGTTAGAAATGATACCAATTTTTGTGAAAGAAGGTACTATTATTCCATTTATTGATGATAAGATTCAACATACAGGTGAAATAAAGGATAAGAAAATTTCATTACGCATTTATCCTAAAGATTCTGAAGCTAATGCTGATATCTATCTTGATGATGGAGATTCATTAAATTTTGAAAAAGGTGATTTTGAAATTGCACATATTGAAGCTGAAAGAAGAGGTCAAGATACTTGGTATATCAATGTTAAGCGAGAAGGTAAGAAAAAGGAATATATAGAGATAGGTGATATAACCATATTTGGAGAAGAAAAATCCAACTACTTATTGTTTGAAAAATAGTAGTTAATCAAGAAATTGTCTCGCTTTTCGCCAGATGATTTTCTTGAAAGCCTCACCATATTTTACATAACCCATTCTACCTATCATTAGCATTCCAGATATTTTAAAAGCTCTAACAGGCCACTCACCATAAGCTTCTTCATAAACATCGAAGAATTTCATAATTCTATCTTGTTGATGAGTTACATCAACAAAAACACAGTTATCGAGGGCAGAATCTAAACCTATGTAAGGTGTATAGAGGCTAACTGGTTTTCTGTGAGGTTCTATATTATCATTGTCGTCATTATATCTTGCATATGAAATCGCATCTAAAGTTATGTCGTAGGTATAACGATGATCTGGATGTCCTACACCTATTCCTTCCGATTTTCCCCATGTTATTATAATATCAGGTTTTAATTGTTTGAAGATTTTTGCAAGTTTCTTAGCATTTTCCACAGATGGAAAAACTCCTGAATCCGGGAATTCTAACAATCTATATTGTGCTCCCACGATTTTTTCTATCTTATTTACATGTCCTTGTCTAACTAGTTTTATTTCCTCATGTGTTCCCTTTATTGATGAGGCATTTTCCCCGTGGGTAAGTAGAATTACATATACTTTATCTCCATTATCGCTGTGGTTCATCAGAGTTCCAATCGCACCTGCTTCATCATCTGGATGTGCAAAAACAGCGACTACGTTTAAAGGAGTGTGTACTTCAGTCATATGTAATCTAATAAGATATCAAATAAAAAAACAACTGTTTTACAAAAAAGTGAGAGGGTTGTTAAAATCCATATAAATAAGAATATTTCTCTTGCAAGAATTCAATTAGATATTTGGGAGTTGGATACTCTCCCGTGACTTCTTTAACCAATTCTGGAGGATCATAGAGATTACCTTTCTTTTGAACATTCTCAGTAACCCAATCAGTTAGAATATTGACTTCTCCTTTCTCTAATTTTATGTTCCAATCTGGAATGTCTTTTGTAAGTTTAGCGAAGAATTGTGCTCCGTATACATTCCCTAATGTGTAGGTTGGGAAGTAACCAAATGATCCTCCACTCCAATGAATGTCTTGTAAAACACCATCAGTTACTGTTGGAACATCAATATCAAGCATCTCTTTCATTTTCTTAACCCAAACTTCTGGAAGTTCATCGATACTAACTCTACCTTCGAATAAATCTCTTTCAAGTTCAAAACGAAGGATGATGTGTAAGTTATATGTAACCTCATCTGCTTCAACTCTTATTAACGAAGGTTGTACTTTGTTAATAGCTCGGATGAAATCTTCATAATCTATATCAGCGAAAATATCTCCAGTAATCTCTTTGAATTTATCGAGATAGAACAGCCAGAAAGATTTGCTTCTACCAATAATATTCTCGTAAAATCTTGACTGAGATTCATGTACTCCCATGGAACAATAGTTTCCAACAGGTTGATAATGTAAATCTCTATCTTGATTCTGATCATAACAACCATGACCTCCTTCGTGCATAACTGCGAAAAGTGAGCTAGTAAAATCATTTAGGTTATAGCGTGTTGTGATTCTAACATCATCATAATCTCCAGTTGTAAATGGGTGTGCTGCTTCATCTAATCTACCCCTTTCAAGGTCATAATTCAGAAGTTTCAGTACGTCGTTAGCTAGTTTCTCTTGAATTTCTTTTGGAACCTCTCTTGTCATCAATGAATAATCTGGTTTAACTGAAGAGGATTGACATTTCTGTATCAATTCAACAGTTGCTTCTTTCAATGGAATGAAGATTGAATTATACTTTTCAACATTCATTTCTGGTTCATATGCATCCAGAAGAACCTCATAGGGCGGAAGGTCCGGATTCAGATAATTGGCAAATTTTTGTGCCTTTTCAAACATAGTTTTCAGATGAGGTTTGAAAATTTCAAAATCATTCTTTTCTCTTGCTTCTTTCCACTTCTCTGTAGAAATAACTGCAGCTCGGGTGTATTCTGCAACGAAATCTGCAGGGATTTTAGTCTCTCTATCATAACTCTTCTGAATAAGGTAAATGTTTCTTTTCTCTATTTCAGAGAGTTTTTCGTAGTCAGGGTTCTCTTGTATCTCTTTGAGAAGTTTTCCAATTTCAGGCGAAGTTTGCTTTCCATGAGCCATTCTAGCAATAAATGCTTGCTGTTCACTTCTCTGCATTATTCCTCCTTTGGGCATCTTAGTTTCTGTATCCCATCCAAGTAACATTCCTATTTGGCCAATAACTTGAATCTCTTTAGTTCTTTCAAGAAGAATATCGTATTTTTCTTTCATCTGTATCAACACAACTTGTAGAACTTTGATAATAGAATACTGATAAATTTTTGGTAATATCTGAATGTCATATTATTTTCTAAAAGTATAAAAGTGCAAATGTGTATTATCCTATTATGCGAGTTTCTAGTAAGTTGAATGGTATCTTGTTTTTGCTGATAATTTGCACCGCAACACCGTTGCTTTTCACAAACGGTAAAGTTGTTAATGATGATAATATGACTCTTGATGCTGATCCAAAAGATTGGACAGTTCTTGTATATATGTGTGGAGATAATAATCTTGAATTCTTCGCATTGGAAGATCTGAACGAAATGGAAGCAGCAGGAGGTACAACAGCAGATGTCAATATTGTAGCAATGATTGATAGATGTGCATATGAATATGAAACCCCAGAATATGCTAATGATTGGTCTGAGAGTAGATATTATACAATCGAGAGTGATGGATCTACAACCACTTTCACTTCTCCGATGAATGTTTCTCTTGGTGAAATGAACATGGGTGATCCCCAAACACTAGATGACTTCCTAGATTGGGGGTTGACTAATTATCCTGCAGATAAAACAGCTTTGATCATATGGGATCATGGTGGAGGTTTAGATGGTGTATGTTGGGATGAAGATAATGGAAATGATAATTTACTAGTTCAAGAGATGTCAGAAGCATTAGAAGGTTATCACTTTGATTTCTTAGGTCTTGATGCTTGTATTATGGGTCAATTTGAAGTTCTATATGAGATGAGAGATTTTTGTGATATCTATGTTTCAAGTATGTTGAACATACCAGGAGACGGTTGGGATTACTATAGTACTTTTACCTCACTTATTGCTGATCCAAGTATGAATGCAGCTGAACTAGCACAACATGCTTGTGAGGATTATGTAGCTTATTATTCTATTTATAATGTTAATGTTACTTTGAGTGCTTATAATACCTCAGCTTTTGAAGATGTAGATGATTTGGTGGATGATTTTGCACTTACTCTAACCGCTACTCTTGCTACCAATGCAGAAGAAGTTTATGAAGCAAGACTTGAATCCAACAGTGATCTATTTCCTGATGCAATGTGTGATCTTCCTGACTTTTTAACCAACCTGCAATCAATCCCCGATCCTGCTATGACTGCAGCTGCTAGCGCACTTGATGCGAGATTAGATGAAATTCTTGTGGTTTCTGAATCAAGTTTTGTAATAGACCCTTATGGTATGTGGTTTTACATGCCTGCAGTTCCTTACGAATACTATAATGACTTCTATATCTATTCTAACCAAAGTGTTGTAGATACTTTCGTAAACGAATATTATGGACTTGATTTTGTAAGCAACACTAACTGGGATAACTTTCTGTATCAATGGAAGATAGAATTAGAAACAGTGATTCCACAGATATCTACTGTATCACCTATAGTCGATACTTTAACTGATGGCACACACACATACCTCTATGCAGACTTACCTGACCCAGGTGTAGGAAATGCATATCAAGCAACCTTAACCATGGGTTCCTTTGTAGATTTCGACTTATATATTTGGTCAGAAGAACATTATTTTGGTCTTCCAAATGGTTTTGAGGTTTACAGTCAGAATATCAACGATGACCCAGAAGTAGTCCTGTTTATGATAGATGATATAACACGCGTATTCTTCTTGGTCCATGCATATGATGGTACAGGTTCATTTACTTTAGATCTTGAAGTAATAGAATTTAGCGATGATATGTTGGAAGAAAATGATGATGTTACAAGTGCTGCACCAATTGCAATAAATACAGTTTATTCATTGATTTACAATGATCCAGACTTTTTCTCAGTAGAATTAACAAGTGGATTAGCTGTTGAGATATTCTTGGATTTCGACTATTTAGCAACTGATTTGGACCTTTTCTTATTGGCATCTGATGGTGTATCATACTTAGCTCAAAGTATCAGTTATTATGCTGATGAATACATTAGTTACACTCCATCATATTCAGGTATATTTTACATTGAAGTAGATTACTGGAGTGGAGCTTTAGGAATTTCATATGACCTTGAAGTATCTGTAAGTGAAGACCTCGTGATAACTAGTTTATCTCATACACCTTACAATCCTGAATCTGGTGATTCTATAATTTATACTTGTTACGTCAGCTCTATGTATTCAATAACTGAGGTGACACTTTCAGTCAGTTATGATGGTAGTGAAGCAGATTATTTTACAATGATTTATACTGGTTCTTTTTATGCTATTGAACTTACACCACCAGAAGGAACAGAAAACGTTGTATATTCTATATATGTTGAAGATGATCAAGGTAATTCTGTTGAGAGTTCAAACAAATATATTACAATAAAATCAAATACTGCTTTTCTAGCATTTCCATGGTATCTTGCACCACTTATACTCCTTGGTTTAGCAAGTTTGAGTTATTTTCTGAAAACGAAAAGAAGGAACTAACTCCTCCCTTTTCTCTTTTTCGTTAAAGATTAAATACTAGTTCCTTCTCTATTCTTTAGATTGTCATGTTCAAAATGCAAGGCATAGACTCTGAGAAATGCATCAAATGTGAGAAGTGTATAGATGTTTGTACAGTTAATTTGTTTTCTGTAAAACGTGAAGATAACATGGAAAAAAGAGTTGTTTTTGATGATTCATTAAAATTCTGTTTCAGATGTGGATTATGTGTTGCTGTATGCCCAACCGAAGCAATACTCTATGAAGGAGCTGACCCCCCTTACAATTTCAAGGAAGCTAAAACTCCCTCAGATCTCTTATCTTATGATGATTATATGAAATTCATTCGTTCTCGCAGATCTATGCGAAAATTCAAAGACAAATCACTCACGGATGATGAAATCGAGAAGATAGTTGGTGCTATGAGGTATTCTCCGAGTGCAAGTAATAGACAGAACAGAAACTATCTGATTTTAACTAATCCTGATGATATCGCAGATTTATCTGACAAAGTCTCAAGTTTGATGATTAGAGCTAAGAGACTGCTTTTCCTCAAATATCTAGTAGTTCCCTTTACAAGAGGCTTGGTGAGACGAAGAATATTGAACCCTAAGACTAAAATCAGCTTAAACCGATTCTTTGATGATAAGAAAGCTGGGAAGGATCGCATCTTCTTCAATGCTCCCTGTGTGATAGTTTTACATGCTCCTCCTTATTCCAAAATGACTGCTTCAGATGCAGCTATTGCTATAACCCATGGGATATTAGCTGCACATACTCTCGGTTTAGGTACTTGTTGGATTGGATTTGCTCAAGAACATCTTTGGAGAAGCAAAAAGTCTAGAACCTGGTTGGGTATTCCAAAACAGAATAATGTTTATGGTGTCTTTATTGTGGGACATCCGGATTTGACCTATGTTAGAGCTCCTCCAAGGCGAGAAACAAAGGTTGAATGGAGAAAATAGCCTTAAAAGTGCTATTTTACTCAGTTTTTACTTTAGATTTCCCTGTTTTCAAATCAAAAGTGTAGATGTCTCTAACCTGTGGAATCTGAACACTTAGTTTTTCTAAATCAATCTTGTATAAATAGAATCTTGGATCTTCTGATGATTCCCAATACCCATCAAACCACGGAATAGCATTTGCAATATCTTGTCTAATTTCAGCATCATCCACTAATATTGCTTTACCTGTCCCTCTAATTGTACTCAATTTTTCATCATCATGTGGGTTGATTGCAAATTCAACGTTGTTATTATTTTCTAGTTGTTTTATCTTTTCTCTTCCTGCTATGCTTACAAACCAACAAGTGTTTTTATGGTAAATGAGTGCTACAGGTCTGACTCTTGGTTGATCGCCATCTATATTTGCTAGATACATTAGTGGCTGTTTCTTAAGATAATCAATTATATTTTCTACTTTCATGCGTATAGAGTTGTTTTAACAGATATATCTTTTTTTGTTAGGATTATGCTTTTTATAGTGAAATAGATTTTTCTAACACATGAACGACGATAGAGAATATCCCGTCTCTATCAAAGATTTAGAAGGTAACTCACTTCAAATAGTAACTGAACCTAGACTCAATGAATAGTTTTTCTCTCTTATTTTTCTTTTTCTTAAGAAACCATCTAGATGATTTTGCTTTTTTTTATATTTCTAGTTCCTAAGCTGTCAGAAAGTTCTAGATGAAAGAATTGTTCCGACAAAAAGCGAATTACAAGTGTATTATTCGCGTAGTTTTTCTTTTCCATATTTGCCTTTTATCTTATTTCTATGTAATATTTTTCCAGAGGAAGTTATAATTATACTTACTGCTCTTTCTATATTTGATCTTACTGGAAAAGTAAGGATTTTATTGATGGGACGTAGAATTGTACCTCCTATTATAGGTTCTTTAACTTTAATGAAAAATAATCCACCAAGCAATCTGAAAACTGCACTTATGATGAATATCAAATAGATGAAAATTGGACTAGGCTCAACACCTCCATTAACTACGCTGTCAGGAATAGCTAATCCACCTAGAATGGGAGCTATAAATGATGCGATTGCGTTAAGAGAATTAAATATAGCTAATTGTAACATCCTTCTCCTAGGGTGAATTACATCAAGAGTAAGCGTCATTAAGCTTGGATTTATTATTCCCCAAACCATTCCATTTATGACCCAGATAGTTATTAGAACCCAGTAGACGTTCTGTACCATCCCAAACCAAAATGGTATTAAAAATGCTATAGGAAAAATGGATGTTAGAAAAATACCAATTATAAGAACCTCTTTGGTTCGAAGTTTCTCTATTAGCTTAATCGTAATGAAAGAAAATATAATTTGAGGAACCAAACCAATAGCACTCAGAATAGCAATTTGCAAAATAGGTATTGAATAAAAAGATTCTGAGGTATTATAGACGATATAAAACGGAGCTGAGAAATTTACTCCAAATGTGAAGATGAATGAAGCCAAAGAAAACCAAATAAAATTAGTATCTGTTTTCATTACTGCTAAAACATTATCTAAGCTTACAGAAACCTCTTCTACACTGTGCCATTTCCTCTTCTTTTCCAAAGTTGTTTTCTTAGGTACTGCAATATGAAAAAGGATGGATCCAAGAACACTTATTCCTCCAGAAATCATAAAAATTATCAGAAAACCTAAATCTTCTGAAAATTTGGAGAGTATGAATCCACCTACAAGAACTCCAATTAGTGTTCCAGATACAAGAAATACTTGACCTAAACTATTCCAGAAAGGCCAATCTTTTGTCTGGGTCCTTTCTGCTAAAATTGCAGAAGATGTAGGTAATGCAGCTGAAGCAGTTAAACTCTGCATTCCTCGTAAAGAGACAAAATACCCTAGACTTTTAACAATAATAAATAGAAAATTAAAAATGCTTGATACATAATTTGAGATAATAGCAATTAATCTTGAATTTTTTACTTTGTCAGCTAACCTAACCCATACAATCTGAACTATACTCAAGAGACTAGTTATAGAAACTAATAAACCAATCATAGATGTACTAGCTCCAAGATAAACACCATACAAAGGTAGGAAAGGAGACACTATAGATTCTGAAGTAGACTTCATCCCAGAGGAAGTTAGCCAAAACCAAGGTTTGATATTAGATTTATGCTCTTTCTTACTCATTTGCTTTTTTTTATATGATGTTTATCGTTTTTTAATTCTTTGATACTAAATTATTTTTTTCAAGAAATTTCTCACAAAACTTTTTTTAATTCATGGTAAACATCTTACTAGAGAAAAAATGACATTTTCAATAGTTGCTTATGATCCCGAGAAGAAAGAGTGGGGGGTTGCAGTTCAATCAAAGTTTGTAGCAGTTGGAGCGATAGTTCCATGGGGTAGAGCTAATGTTGGAGTAATAGCTACTCAAGCATGGTGTAATACTAGTTATGGTCCAAGAGGTTTAGCACTTCTTGAACAAGGACTAACAGCTGAAGAAGTACTAAAACTTCTTACCAATCAAGATGAAAAAAGAGAACATCGTCAAGTTGGAATAGTAGACTCCTTTGGCAATGCAGTTTCATTTACTGGGTCAAAGTGCTTCGATTGGGCAGGACATATAGTAGGAGAAAACTATGCATGTCAAGGTAACATTCTTGTTTCTGAAGATACTGTTCTAGCAATGTCTCAGGCTTTCAGAGATACTGAAGGTGATCTTGTTGATAGATTACTCTCTGCACTTGAAGCTGGTCAAGAAGCGGGTGGCGATAGCAGAGGAAAGCAATCAGCTGCAGTTATGGTGTTCAAGGAAGAAGGTGTATATGATGGTGGAACCGATAAACTAGTAGATGTTAGAGTTGATGAGCATGAACACCCAATTAAAGAACTTCGAAGAGTCTTTGCACACTATGATCTTTCTCTTCTAACAAGAGACAAGCCTGATGATAAAGTAAAACTAGCTGGAGATGTCTTGAAGACTGTCAAGGAAGTTTTAAAGAAAGATGGTTTCTATGATGGTGAGGTTGATACAACATTTGATGATGTTACCAAAAAAGTTCTAAAAGATTGGATGCACACAAATAACTTCGAAGTTAAGGAACGCGAAGATGACTTCATGTGGGGTGCTGTTTATAGGTTCATTGAGAAGAAGAAAAAAGAATCAGATTAACCTCTACTTTACAATTATCTTAGTTCAATAAAGAAATAAAAGAAAAATAGATGAGAAAGAATTAATTATTATTCTTCCTTTTAAAAATTGAAATCGAAATAGCAGCGATTGTTACTGAACCTAAGATCCAAAAAATAGGATAAGTTGTAGCCTCTGTACTTGGTGTTGTGGATTCTTCTGTTGAAGTTGGTTCTACATAAGGTTCATAATCATCATTAGATTCAATATCTATCCCTAGCAAATATTCAATGGTATTGTAAACCAAATATACATTGTCTTTATCTGATAAACCATAATCAAAGTTTGACCAACAAGTTGAGCCAAAGACAGCTAAAGATGAAGAGCCATTTACTTCAACTCCTGCTATTGGGATTATATCGCCTCCAACGTCATCATCTACCATGTCATAGATTTCAGTAGGCGCTGGAGCTGCTTCATCTGCTTGATAGAAGTATGTTTCACCATACATTAACCAATTAACAGAATCTGCTCCTGTTTCAGAGTAAAGAGAACTAGGTGAGAAATATTGTATTCTTCTAGTTAAGTTTTCAGTAATGTATGCAATCTCTGGATCAAGATTATAATTTCCTGTAAGGCAATACCAAGGTTGATAAAACTCTGGATCTGCTGATGTAGTATAGAGATTGTCATCATTCACTCTAATATCTGAGCCAACTGCAGTTAAGAGCGCATTCATTGTTTCGAAGTTTACATCGTAAGTAAAATCTCCTCTGCTACTTAACAGCAAGTGACCTCCAGCATTATACCAATTAGCAAGAGCAGTAATCTCATCCACGGTGAAATCTGTTGTTGTTACTGGAGCTGTAATCACAACTAAATCCACACCTGCTAAAACAGTTGTATTAAACTCTTCATAATTGTATACTACACTTAGAACATCACGATCAAGAGTATCAAAGAAGGATGATAATGAACCATCTGCAGCATAATCATTCTCATGAGCTCTATCAATTAGAACCTTCGCTATATCGGGTGCTTCTGTTATAACTGGAGGTGTAATAGTTGATAGAGTATAATTCCAAACAGCATAAACGGCGCCAATAGCTCGTCCTAACTGTTCTTCTGTAATGGCTTTGATTGTCGAATTTGTATCAATAACTCCACTAGTTGCACCATCAGGATAAGCATCTCTTATGGTCCAATAATAATTATATGCATAAGTTGCGCAATCAATGATGAATTCTGTGGTGTTAGTTATTTCTCCAAAATCATAAGTAGTGACATTCAAACTATCCAAACTATAATTGATGTCTGTTTCATAAGCGCTGTGTCCAGGCCAAGTATCATAGGTGTGAACAGGAATGTTGATGTCTGCAGTATAGTGAGAGATTATTCCCAAGAAAAAGAACACATTGTCCCACTCTTCGTTAAGAGCGAAATCTCTGATTTCACCAACCATCTCCGTAACTTTCCATGGAGCATTGTGAGCTCCACTTACAGGATAATAAAGATGATTGTCCCAATCTTGGAGGACTTGATCTGGATAAGTACTACCACCAATAACTTCTGGTGAATAGTAGTTAAAAGCTGTTTCCCAGTCACCAACTACTAGTTTCAGAGCTTCAGTATCAATATATTGGTGTGTCACAAGCCCCCAACCATGAACGGATAGATCATTTCTGTTATTAATTAGAAAAGGGTTTAGAAATACAAGTAAAGTAATAAAAAAGGTTATTTTTTTATTTTTCATATGTTTATATTTAGTTAAACTATTTTTAAGTTATTCTCTGTCCAATAAATAAGAAACTATATTACTTTGAAAAAAATAATCATACTGATGAGAATTCCAATACAAGTACTAGTCTATCCTGTGAGGCAGAACAAAGATAGTTGGGAATATCTTATGTTGAAAAGAACAGAAGATAGAGGTGGTTTTTGGCAAGGAGTAACCGGGCATCCTGAAGGTAAAGAAAGTACTGAAAAAGCCGCTGCAAGAGAGTTGCTAGAAGAGACAGGATTCATTCCTAGCTTCATTATGAAAACCGATTTTTCTTATAAAATACAAGTTGATGAAGAATATAG
This sequence comes from uncultured archaeon, assembly GCA_964590855.1. Lineage (GTDB taxonomy): Archaea > Asgardarchaeota > Heimdallarchaeia > Heimdallarchaeales > Heimdallarchaeaceae > UBA460. The sequence continues at coordinate 568 of CAZPXJ010000034.1, read as the reverse complement.
AGAAATTTATCCTGAGGGTACTACTGAACTAGACGAATATGTTTTTGTTGCAAGAATAGATCAAGAAGATCTTCCTCATATTGATGATTTTGAACATACAGAATGGAAATGGTGTTCTTTTGAAGAAGCAATGAACCTTCTATACTGGGAAGATAATAAAAAAGCCTTGGAATATGTAAAAAATTTCTTGGAAGAATAAGATTCTCTATTCTTCTTGTTGTTTAAACGATCCAATTATTTGTGTTGCTCTGTAAGCTGTAAATATTATAGCTAAAAACATCACAGCGATACAGAAGTACACAGCTACTGTTTCTGAAATTAGGAAAAAGAAAAGTAAAGTGATGACTAAACTCATAGCTACGAAGCCAGAAGCCATTCCGAGGGAGGGGATTAACCAACCCCTGAAGACGTAAATCTCAGTCAATATACCTATCTTCAAACTACGCAGATTCTCGTATTTCTCTTGGATGAAATATTTGTTGTTCTTAGTCCGTCCGAGTAATCCCAACTGTTCCAGTCGTTGAAGATGATATTGTGCATGACTAGCAGTTTTCAAGCCTAGATCTCT